>JAPUJA010000001.1 GCA_027296525.1 Pseudomonadota bacterium
CTCCGAGCTGCACGCCGTGTTGGCCTCGAAGACATCGTCCTCGTCGGTGATTTCGTTGCCGATCCAGCTGTCCCAGAACATCCCCTGACGGTGCCCGAAGAGCGGCCATTGCGCCGCCGCGCCCTCGGTTGAGCCGCTGTACTTCTTGGTGAGCTCGAAGCCGACCTTGCCGAGATCGCGCACCTTCACGCCGGGCTTCATCGCCTCGATGACGCCGTTGACGATGTTCGCGCACCCCTCGACGAGATCGCGCTGGGCCTTCGTCGGCTTCTTGCCGCACACCGTCGTGCGGCCCGGGTCCATGAAGTAGCCTTCCTTCATCGGTCCCATGAGCCAAGCGCGCACGAGATCGCCCTCGTTCACCGGGTCGGTGCTGTAGCCGCTGATGGGCGCGCGCGACCAGTATTGGATGCGATCGCCATGGGAGCAGCGGATATATTCGAGGACGCCGCCATGCTTCATGACCTCGCCGGCCCCTTCGGCGACCGCTTCGGCTTCCGTCTTGCCCATGAGCATCCCTTCCATCAGCTTGGTCATGCCGATCGTCGCGATCTCGCCGGCTTCGCGCATGCAATCGAGCTCGCGTGACGATTGCTGACGGCGCGCCAGGAGGACAAGCTTGTCCTCGGGCCACCAGTCGATCTTCGGCGTCGCCTCCTTGAGCTGCCACCAATATTTCGCCGGAAGCGTATCGGAGCCGACGAGCGCGACCTTGCCGGAGATGCCGCGTGCGTTGAGCGCGTCCGCGACGCCCTTGATCGGGTCCATATGCCACTGGACGCGCTCGGTCGCGAGCAGGTCTTCCGGATAACCCCCTTCATCCATATGAAGCTCGGGCGTCTCGCCGATTTGAAGGATCACCGACGAGTAGGAGCGCGCCTGCCAGATCGGCGTGTCGTACTCGTGGGCCGAATGGCCGGAATAGAAGTTGGTCAGATAGAGGACATCGCCGCAGCGGTCGTAGGAGCCCGCCGAGCGCCCCCAGACGACGGCCGCGTCGTAGCCTTTCTCTTTCATGTTGTCATGGACCCGCCGCCAGCGGTCCTCATATTCCTCCTTGGGGAAGTACATGCTCGGCATATCTCCCTATCTCCCTCTTGCTTGGGTTTGACCCGAAGATCATCGTTCGCTTTTCGCGCTTGAAGAAAGATGCTACTCGATCGGAGGTCTTTCCAAAAGGCCCCCCGGGCCAAAAGGCCCCCTCGGGGCTAAAAGCTCCGTCGCGCGCGCATGGGGTGGGTGGCGTTCCCCGCGCCCGCATGAGGCGGTCGCTCCGCGAGAGGCACAGGCGCGATGATCCAACTCAAGCCAAAGCCCCCTTCGGACTCCGATAGCTGCCGGAGACCCGGCCTCGTCAAAAAGGCCTTCCTGTTTTTCGTGATGGGCTTTGGCTGTCTGGCCGCTGTTTCAGGCGCCTCGGCGACGGAGGTAGATGTGCCCGCCGAGATGAGGGCATGTGTGGCCGATGCGGACTGTGGCTATGTCGAGACGACCTGCAGTTCCTGTTGCGGTTATGTCGCCATCAACAGGGATTACGAACAGGTTTTTTACGATGATCTCTACGCACCCGCCTGCGCCGGCTACGGCGGCGCCGTCTGCGATTGCATCGCTCCCCAAACGGTCCCGGCATGTCGCGAGGGGGCTTGCGTTCTTGAACCCTGTTCCCAAGGAGCGCCCTGAGCGCCTCTAACGCGCCCTGCCGAAGACCAGCGCCGCGCTCAAGTAAAGCGCGAGCGCGAGCCCGACCACCACCGTGAAGCCCAGGTGGATCGCCAAGAGGGTCGCGAGCACGGCGCTGATCACCGAGGCGAAGCCGTTGATCCCGAAGGCCCAGGGGACGAGCGCCGGGCGATCATGGGCGATGCGGGAAAGCCCGAGCGGAAACGGCATGCCCATGAAGAAGGCGAGCGGCGCGATGAGCAGAAGCGCGAGCGCGATCTTCGCCGCTCTGGGAAGCGCCACGGCGCTCTCGATCAGGGGCGGCAGCGCGACGAGGTGGGCGAGCGCCACCAGGATGATGCCGCTGATCGCGATGGCGATGGCCCGCCCGCGATATCCGGCCGACGATGGGCCGCCCGCCTCCTTGGTGAGCCATTGGGAGAAGCCGCTGCCGATACCGGCGAACACCAGAAAGGCGGCGAGCACCACGGCCACGGCATAGAGCGGGTGGCCGAGGAAGAGGGTGAAACGCTGGATGAAGGCGATCTCGATGAACAGGAAGGCGAGCCCGAGGGCGAAGAAGTAGCCGGCGATGCGGGCGAAGCCCGGGCCTTCGCTGCTTGGGCCTTGGCTCCTTGAACGGGCGGCGCGCTTCAGAAACGGTATCGGAAGCAGGATGAAGACAGCGCTGGCGGCGAGGGCGAGGGCCAATGTGGCGAGCAGGATGACGTAGCCCCATTCGACGAGCGCGAGCCCTCCCTTCGCGCGAAGCCCGATGAGCTCGACGAGCGCGCGCCATTTGAGGAAATGCCCGAAATAGGGCTTATCGTCGGTCGCGGGCTCCAGCGCGTATTTGTAATTGCCCATGAAGGATTGAGCCTGAGGCCCGATGAGCGCCTTCGTGCCGAGATAGAGGTAGGGCCGCTCGAGCAAGTTGTAGCGGTTGACCTCGCCCGCCTCGATCCCCGGATAGTAGGCGAGATCGAACCAGCGCTCGGTGCAGAAGCGCCGGAGGGCCGCGATCTCGTCCGCCTCGAACGCGCCGTTCTTGACGAGCAACGTCGTCGTCTTCCAGCCCCGGATGAGCGCGAGCTGGTTTTCGGGCTCGCTCGCGCCGCGCGCCTCGAGCGCTTGAAGCGCGGTGGCGAAGAGCTTGAGGGCGTCGCGCGGGGGCACCCGAAGCCAACGGGTGATCGCGAGCAGGCCGCCTTCCTCGAGGCGCGCAAGATAGGCCTCGAAGGCCTCTTTCGTGTAAGTCGCGCTCTCGTTGAGCGCGTGAACGCCGGCCGCCGCCGCGCTGAAGGAGTCGAGCAGGGAAAGCTGGATGAGATCGTAGCTTGCTTGCGTCGTCTGCACGAAGCTTCGGGCCTCCGCGATATGGACGCTAAGCTCGGGACCCTCATAGACGTGTCCCGCGAACGCCGCGAACCTGTCTTTAACCAACTCCACGGTCTGGGGGTTGAGCTCGACGGCGTCGATCGAGGCCGCCCCGTGGAGCCGCGCGAGCCAGATCCCGCCACCCGTGCCGGAGCCCAGCAGGAGCGTCTTCGGCCTTTCCAGAAGGTGATAGGGGAGGGCGCCGGTCTGCATGTCGAGATAGGCGAGGCGTTCGAGATCACCCTCGAAGCGCGTGATCGCCTGCATCGAATCCCCATCCGTGAAGAGGCCGAGCTGTTCCGGCGGTTCCAGCCGGCTCGCCAGACTCAGGCCCGGCGCGTGCCGGAAGGGAATGGTCGGGCTCTCGACCAGGTCGAGCCTTCCCAAGGGGCTCGTGCGCTGGGCGATGATCTCGGCGCCGGGCACCCGGAGCGCGAGGCTCAAGGCCTTGTATTCGGAAGGCGTCGGCGCGATCAGCGCCCCGGGCCAGAGGAGGACGAGCGCGAGCAGAGGCGCAAGACACGCGAAGCCCGCGAGGCGGCCCTTTCCTTTCGCGCCCAAGAGGGCGAGCGCGGACGCGATGAGGCCGAGCGCGCCGATCGCTCGAAGCCCGTCTTCCGGGTCGAGAACGAAGAGCAGGCCGATGATGGCGAGGCTCCCAAGCCCCGCGCCCAGGAGGTCCGCCCGGTAGATGCCGCCGATCTCTCTCGTCAGATGGCTGTAGCTAAGGCCGATCGCCGAGGCCACGAAGAAGAAGGGCAGTGCGAGCAGCAGGTAGAGCGCGGCGAGGTTGAGCTGCTGGTCGAAGTCCCAGCCGAACTCGAGGGGATTGAACGGGATGCGCTCCACAACCGTGACGCTTGCCAAGGCGCTGAGCGCGAAGAGCGCCGCGCTCGCGGCGAAGGCGAGATCGAAGCGCCGCTTCAGCCACTCCTTGGTGAAGGCAAGGAAGGTGCCGGCGACGCCGTAGCCGAGCAGCGCGAGAGAGATCACCATATAGGCGACGTGATGCCACTGGATGATCGCGAACAGACGCATCACCAGGATCTCGAAGGCGAGCGCCGCGCCCGAGAGCGCCGCGACGGCGAAGAGGAGGGGCATCACTCAGGGGCGCGGGTGAAGGGCACGAAAGCGACGGGCAGGAGGGCCCGGGTCGTGACCGCGCCCGCCGCGTCCTTCTCGACGAGTACGAGTTCCTGGGTCAGGAACGGGCTGCCCACGGGGATCACCATGCGCCCGCCGGGTTTGAGTTGCTCGATCAGGGGCGGCGGGATCTGGCCGGCGGCCGCGGTCACCACGATGCCATCGAAGGGCGCGTGCTCTTCCCAGCCGTAGTAGCCGTCGCCCGTGCGCGCCGCGACGTTCTGATAGCCCAGCCGCGCGAGCCGTTTGCGCGCCGATGCCGCGAGCTCCGGGATGATCTCGATGGTGTAGACCTCGCCGACCAGCCTAGAGAGCACCGCCGCCTGATAGCCCGAGCCCGTGCCGATTTCGAGCACGGCGTCATCGGACCCTGGCGACAACAGATCGGTCATGAGCGCGACGATATAGGGCTGGGAGATTGTCTGGCCGTAGCCGATGGGGAGCGGGCGGTTCGCGTAGGCCCAGCGGAGCTCCGATTCCGGCACGAATTCGTGACGCGGCACGGTGCCCATCGCCTCCATCACGCGTGGATCGAGCTCTCCCTTGCCGATCCAGCGGGCGGTCGCGCGCACGTCGCCCTCGATCTCGCGCACCATCGCCGCCCGGGCGTCGGCGTAGGCGTCACCGGCATACGCGTCATCGGCGCACACGTCACTCGCCGGCACACTGAAGAGCAGCAGGCCGATCACCCAAAGGAAGCCCGCGCGCGCCCGCATGGCCGTTGCCGCTCCTTTTCCCCGGCGCTGGCATCTATCGACGGTTCCGCCGGAGGATCGAGTGTCGCGCTCGGGCGAAACTTGCGCAACCGCGAGGCGGGGGAAGGGGAGCGGCGCCCCTCGGGGGCGGCGCCCCTCGAGCGCGGCGCCCCTCGAGCGCGTCGAAGGACCGGCCCGTCGAAACCGGCTTCGTCTGGGATTGCCGGCCAATTTGTTATGTTATATCATTGCTTCCAAGCGGTGCCGTCTGGCTCGCCGTTTGTTTGTGCATTCGTTGAGATACCTGGAGCAATCTTTTGAAAAATATTGCTTTTCGCAAACACAACCACAAACGCTGCGTGAGCCGGGCGCTCGCCGGCGCCGAGGCGCTCTGCGCGCGCAAGGGCTCGCGGTTCACGCCGCTCCGGCGGCGCGTGCTCGAAATCCTGTGGCGGTCCCACGACCCGATCGGCGCTTACGAGCTGCTCGACCGCCTGAAGGGTGAAGGCCGCCGGGCGGCGCCGCCCACCGTCTACCGCGCGTTGCAATTCTTGAGCGACGCCGGGTTGATCCACCGGATCGAGTCGCTCAACGCCTATGTGGGATGTCCCAATCCAGAGACCCGCCACGACGCCCAGCATTTGATTTGCGGCACCTGCGGCGGGGTCGCCGAGATCGAGG
>JAPUJA010000010.1 GCA_027296525.1 Pseudomonadota bacterium
CCGTATAATGCGCGCCAGGCCCGGGAGGAGACAAATGAACCCCGACGCGCGAGGCGATGCCTACGAGCGCATCCGAAAGAATCCAAAATTTGCGGAGCTCGTTCGCAAGCGAGGGCGTTTCTGCGGGCTTTTGAGCGCGGCAGTCTTCGGCGTCTACTTCGCCTTCATCCTGATCATCGCGTTCGCTCCCGAAATCTTTGGCACGTCGCTCGGCCCGAACGCCGTGACGACGATCGGGATTCCCGTCGGGGTCTTCATCATCGTCTTCGCGTTTGTGCTCACGGGCATCTATGTGCGCCGGGCAAACGGCGAGTTCGACCGGCTGACCAAAGAGATCCTCGAGGACACCGAGTGACGCCACGCCGCATTCCGGCCTGGGCGGGCGCGATCGCCCTCTGTGGGCTCGCGGCACCCGCACTCGCCGCCGAGCCGGCCGCCGGGGAACTCGAGCGTCAGCCCGTCAACGTCATGGCGATCGTTATGTTCGTCGTCTTCGTCGGGGCGACCCTTGGGATCACCTACTGGGCGGCGCGGCGGACACGATCGGCGACCGACTTCTACGCGGCGGGCCGGAGCATCACCGGGTTCCAAAACGGCCTCGCGATCGCCGGCGATTACATGTCCGCGGCCTCCTTCCTCGGCATATCGGGGCTCGTCTTCCTGTCGGGCTTCGACGGGCTGATCTACTCCGTCGGCTGGCTCGTGGGCTGGCCGATCATCCTCTTCCTCGTGGCCGAGCGTCTGCGCAACCTCGGCAAATTCACCTTCGCCGACGTCATCTCCTATCGGTTGGGGCGGGTACGCACGCGAATACTTTCGGCCTCAGGCGCGCTTACCGTGGTCATCCTCTATCTTATCGCCCAGATGGTGGGCGCGGGAAAACTCATCCAGCTGCTCTTCGGGCTGCCCTATGAATACGCCGTCGTGCTCGTCGGTGGCTTGATGGTCCTCTACGTCACCTTCGGCGGCATGCTCGCGACCACCTGGGTCCAGATCATCAAGGCGGGGCTCCTGCTTTCCGGCGCGACCTTCATCGCGCTCGCCGTGCTGATCGAGTTCGGCTTCAGCTTCGAGCGGCTGTTCGCGAGCGCGGTCGAGGTGCACTCGAAGGCCGGGGCCATCATGGCGCCGGGAGGGCTCATCTCCGATCCGGTTTCGGCGATCTCGCTCGGACTCGCGCTGATGTTCGGCACCGCCGGCTTGCCCCACATCCTGATGCGCTTCTTCACCGTGCGCGACGCCAAGCAGGCGCGAATATCCGTGTTCTTCGCCACGGGCTTCATCGGCTATTTCTACATCCTCACCTTCGTGATCGGCTTCGGCGCGATCGTCCTCGTGGGCAGCGATCCGGCCTATCTCGACGTCGCGGGCAAGCTCATCGGCGGCGACAACATGGCGGCGGTTCATCTCTCCCAGGCCGTCGGCGGCGATATCTTCCTGGGTTTCATCTCTGCGGTCGCCTTCGCGACCATCCTCGCGGTCGTCGCTGGGCTGACGCTGGCCGGCGCCTCGGCGCTCTCCCACGACCTTTACGCCAACGTGTTGCGCGCCGGAAAGGCCAGCGAGCGCGAAGAGATCCGCGTCTCGCGCATCGCGACTTTCATCCTGGGCGGCATCGCCGTTCTGCTGGGCATTTCGTTCGAGTCGCAAAACGTCGCCTTCATGGTGGGGCTCGCCTTCGCGATCGCGGCCAGCGTCAACTTCCCGGTTCTCATCCTCGCCATGTATTGGAAGCGGCTGACCACGCGGGGCGCCTTCTACGGTGGCTTCCTGGGGCTCGCAACGGTCGTCGTCCTCGTGATTCTCGGACCCACCGTCTGGGTCGACGTCCTGGGCAACGAGGCGGCGATCTTTCCCTACAAATACCCGGCGCTCTTCTCCATGAGCGTGGCCTTCCTCGGCATTTGGTTCTTCTCGGTCAGCGATCGGAGCGAGGCCGCGAAGCGCGAGGCCGAGGCGTTCGAAGACCAGTACATCCGCTCCCAGACGGGCCTCGGCGCGGAAGGAGCGACAGAGCCTCGGGCCTGACGCTTAGGGGTTCGATTCCAGCCAACGGGCATCGGCCTTCAAGATGTGTGGCCGGGGATATCTTCGAGCCACGACCGAGCGGCCTCCTACGTCAAGTATGGGTGCGTGACTCGATGCAATAAAGGCGACGGGCGCGAAGGAGCCCGCCGCCTCGAGGCGCATCGCCGGCGTCAATAGATCTGGAAACGGCAGTCGTTGATCTGGCCTCCAGGACCGTTCACCGGGTATTGCGGCAGATCGAACGGGCAGGCCGAGAACACGATCACCAGATCCTGCTCGGCCCGGAGCGTGACGTAACAGCCGGGCCGCGCCGTCGGCAACGGATAGATGTAGCTCTCGTCCGGCTCGACGAGCGTGTGCTGGAAGAGGTTCAGGGGCCCCGGCATGTGTGGCGGCGCAATGCCGATATCGGCACAGGCCTGCCAGAAATTATCGGTGCAACTCCGGTGGTAGCCTCTCACCCCAAGGCCCTTGTAGAGAAAGATGTCGCAGGAGGCGACCTGGGTGTCGTGATAGCCCCAAGAGGTGTCCTCGACCATGGTGAACATCGGCCGGCGCCGGTTCGACCAGGTGACGTCGCCCTTCTTCACCCGCAGGCGATTGATCTCGAAGCGGGTGTGCTCCATGGTCATGTACTCCGTGACGTCGGGGTAGGCGATCGCCCAGTTGTCGAGCACCTGCATGCCCTTGTCGTTGACCACCTTGACGTACTGACCTTTCTTCATGAAGGCGGCCATGCCGTGACGTGCCCGGATCGACTGCGTCCCGCTGACGACCTCGAGACGGGCGGGCTTGCGCGCCACCACCCCCGGCCCATTGTTCGTCACCCGCGTGGGCCGCGCCGCGCGGCGCTGGGCCGTCGGCGGGGCCGACTTCTTGCGTGCCGTCGTTTTCTTGGCCACCGTCTTGCGTCTCGGGGCGGCCTTTCTCTTGAGCGTCTTTCTCCTGGCCGCGGTCTTGGGCTTCGCGACTTTCTTGGTGGTCCGCTTGCGAACCGCCTTGCGCGCGGTCTTGCGCTTCGCGGACTTTTTCGTGGCCCGCTTGCGAACCGCCCTGCGCGAGGTTGTCTTGCGCTTCGCGGTCTTTTTCGTGGCCCGCTTGCGAATCGCCTTGCGCGCGGGTTTGCGTTTCGCGACCCTCTTCGCCGTGCGCCTGCGGGTGGCCTTGCGCGCCGTCTTTCTTCGAGCAGCCATGGTCCGCCTCCTTCTCCCCCTTCAACGAGCGATACCCAAAAGGGTTGCCTATTCTGACCGAATGACGGTGCCGTGTCAGCGCTTTCTTGACGCCGCCGGCAAGCCTCAGGCGTCGCTCGCCGGCCAGCCGAGGGAGCCTTCATAAACGACGGGCTCCGCGGTTGGGTCGAAGCGCACGGGCTCGGCGTTGCGCGTATCCTTGCCCGACAGGCCCTTGATAAACGCCCAGTGGCTGACCACGGCGACGAAGGGCCAATCCTCGGCGGCCGCCATCGCTTCACGGAAGGCGACGCAGCGCTCGATCATCGCCTGTTCCGACTCGCCCTGCGCCTGCCACCATTCCTCCTCGAGATGCGAAAAGTCGAGATGGCTCCAGAGCTCGCTCAACTGTGAACGCGGCGTGCCGACGTCGCAACTGTAATAGAATTGCTCACAGACAAGAGGCTCGACGGTGATTGGAAGATCGAGCGCGGTCGCGATGATGCCCGCGGTCTCGAGCGCGCGCGTCAATGGGCTCGTGATGATCCGGCGGACATCATGCACACGGAGCTGCTCGGCGGCGGCAGCGGCCTGTTCGCGGCCCACAGGCGTGAGCGGCGCATCCCGGATACCCGGGTCCTCCTGCGTCACCTTGAAGCGGGCGTTCCATTCGGACTCGCCGTGGCGGATCAGAAACATTGTCTGGCGATATCTCCTATCGGCGATTTCGAGCAGCCCAGGATTAGGGTCATGGCGTAACCATTTTATATCGTGCCATGCGGGGAGCCTAATTGGCCGCCGGCATGACGTAGTTGAGGGTCATGCGCCCACCGTCGCAATAGATGGTCTGGCCGGTGATATAGCTCGAATCCTCGGTCGCAAGAAAGACTGCGATCCGCGCCACCTCGTCGACATCCCCGAACCGCCCCATGGGGGTGCGCGAAAGGATGTTCCGCCGGGCCTCATCGTCGGTCATGATCGTTTGGGTGAGCTCGGTCAGAATGGTTCCGGGGCCGATGGCGTTCACGCGCACGCCCTTGTCGGCGAGCGCAAGCGCCATGTTGCGCGTCAGCTGCCGGATGCCGCCTTTCGAGACGTTGTAGGCCGTCTGGTTCGCGATCGCCATGACGGCCATCACCGACGACATGTTTATGATGCAGCCTGTGCTGCGCTTGACCATCTCGCGCGCCGCCGCTTGGCCGCAAAGAAAATGGCCCTTGAGGTTGACGCGCAGAACGCGATCGAAATCCGCCTCCTCAAGCTCGAGGAAGTCGGCGGCGTGGATGATGGCGGCGTTATTGACCAAAATGTCGAGCGGGCCGAAGGCCGCGACGGCGTCCGC
>JAPUJA010000100.1 GCA_027296525.1 Pseudomonadota bacterium
AACCTCATTCACCCGTCGCCGGATCTCCGGCTTGGGAATCTTGCGCAGTGAGAGACCGAAGGCCAGGTTGTCGTAAACGGACATGTGAGGATAGAGGGCATAGGACTGGAACACCATGGCGACGTCGCGATCCTTGGCGTCGACGCGCTCGACGTTGCGCTCGCCAATATAAATCTTGCCGTCGGTGACCTCCTCGAGTCCCGCGACCATGCGCAGGCTCGTGGTCTTGCCGCAGCCCGAGGGGCCGACGAGCACGACGAACTCGCCGCTCGCGATTTCGAGATCGATCGCATCGACCGCGACGACCTCACCGAACTTCTTCGTCAGTTTCTCGAAACGGACGTCGGCCATCAGAACACCCCGAGATAGATAAACTCCGCCGCCACGAAGAACGCGACGCCCCAGAAGCGCACCTCACCCGGCGTGAGCCATTTCTTCCGGGTGTTCATCACGCCGAGCCCCAGTTGAAAGGGCGTGCAGGCGCCGAAGACGAGAAGATGCTCGGCCATCATCGCCCTATTTCGGCTTCAGCACGAACAGGAAGGGCACGCTGGCTGCGAGCGGCAGGGCGAAGAGCCCGGTGGGCACCACGATGGCGTAATGAACGCCGACCTCGATCATCGCCCCGCAGACGACGACGAGCAGGAGCGAGTAGAGCACCGCCCAAAGCGCGCCTCGCAAATTCGCCCGGTCGATCATGGTTCATCTCCCTCTGGCCCGAAGCGTCCGCGCGTTCTTTGCCGGCGAGCTCTTCGGGCGAACGCCGCCCGCTTTTCCCGTGCGCCCCGCCGGCCCCGTGCTGGGGGGCCTTGCCGGGGGGCCTTGCCAGGGGGCCTTGCCGGGGCCCGTGCTGGGCTGGCTGCGGCGAATCTAGCACTACCGAATTTGCTCGGCCAGCACTTCGGGTTCCAGCCCGAAGGCGGGGCCATCCCCCGCTCGGCCCCTCGGGCGCGCCCGCCCTGGATTAGCGGTGTTTTCGGGGGCCGAAACGGGGTAGATTCGCCCGAACCGAGCGGGTACCGGTCTCGACCCGCATGGCTGTAGGCGAGGAATTCAAGGGACCCAAGAAGCCAGAAAACAGCGCGTCCAGCCCATACCGGGCCGACGAGTCTCAGAGAGATTAGGGGGATAGCGATGAAGATTTACAAGGCTAATACCGCCCGGGTGGGTTTGCTCGCCGCGGCGGCCCTCCTGTTCGCCTTCGCGACGGTGGCGGGCAGCGGCAAGGCGAACGCCTGGTCGCTCGAGGAGGCCTCCGCGCCCTACCGGGGGGCGGAGATCGACATCATCTGCGAGGGCTACCCGCCCTGCTATGCGCTTCAGGAGGTCTCGACCGAATTCAGCGAGATCACCGGCATCACGGTCAATTTCGAGTTCGGCGATCTCTTGGCGATCGCCCAGAGGATGATTGCCGAGCAGCTCACGGAATCGGAGCATTTCGACGGCATGCAGGTGCTTTCCTATCACCTGGGCCTGTTCGGCGAGCAGGGTTTCACGACCCCCATGAATACCTTCCTGGACGATCCGAAGCTCCGCGATCCGAACTTCGACTGGGATAATTTCATGCCCGCGCTTATCGCCCAGAGCTCGATGTACAAGGGTGAAGCGATCGCGCTGCCGTTTCAATATCTCGCGACCTTCGGGGTCATTCGCAAGGACATCCTCGCGGACTCCGGCGAACGCGCGGCGTTCAAGGCCAAATACGGCTATGATCTGCCCGAGCCCGGGCTCGTCACCGAGATGCCGAGCTACGAGAAGTGGGGCGACATCGCCGAGTTCTTCCGGCGCGATAAGGGCGAGACGCTCGCGGGCCAGACGCTCGAGAGTGATTACTACGGCATCAGCTCGCCCTTCAAGCGGCACTTGACCGTGTTCTGGTTCTACTGGGCGAACCTCGTGGCCCACGGCGGCGAGATCTTCGACGCCGACGGCGAGCTCGTCCTGGGCGAGGGCACGACCGCCGTCGACACGTTGAACTTCCTGCTCGACATGCGCCAATACGCGCCGCCGAGCTATCGGGAATACACCTGGGACGAGCAGTATCGCGACTTCTGCGCCGGGCTCATCTTCAGCACGACCTTCTGGCCCGACGCCCTCTACTATCTCGAAGACGCGGCGGAGTGCGAGTCGGCCGGCAACATCGGCTACTTCGCACTGCCGGAGACGCACAAGTCGATGCCGTTCGTCTATTCATGGGTCGTGCCGCCGACGTCGGCCAACCCGGAGGCGGCGTTTCTCCTGATGCAGTGGGCGCTCACCAAGGACGTCCAGACGCGGGCCACGCCCTTGGGGTGGATCTCGAGCACCCGCAAGGACGTGATCGCCATGGACTGGTCCCACGAGAAGCAGATCGAGGGCGACATGGCGATCCAGAAGGTGATCGCCGATAACGGCTGGTTCTACGCGCTCAATCACCATCCGGCGCTGATCGCCGTGCAGGACATCATGATGGACGAGCTGAGCTCGGCCGGTGCCGACAGCATCGACGCCCAGACGGCCGTGGACAACATGGTCGAGCGCATCCGGGAGGTCACGCAACAGTAGTTCGCTTCGCGTCTTGACGGCCCGGTCGGGCGGTAGCGCCCGCCCGGGCCGTTTTTTTCCGAATGCCGCCGGTTGCCGGCTTTATAATCCCGTGACAACGTTTGGTGCCGGGTGAGCGCGATGGAGCGTCTTAGGAAGATCGATTTCGCCTCCGAGAAGACCTTCGTCTGGGTCTGCATGTTGCCCGTGCTGGCTTTCCTCGCCCTCGTCGCGGTCGCTCCCACGACCGTGGCGCTCATCGACAGCGTCCGGCATATCTCGCTCACCTCCTTTGCCGCGCGCGGCGAATTCATCGGCCTCGACAACTTCCGGGATCTGCTGAGCACCGACGAAAAGTTCTATACCGCGTTCTGGCACACCGCCTTGTTCGTCGTGGTCGTCGTGCCGATCGAGTTTTTCGGTGGACTCGCCATCGCGCTCTGGATCAATCGCGAGTTCCGGGGCCGCCGACTGATCCTGACCCTCATCATGATCCCGACCGTGATCGCGCCGGTCGTCGTCGGCCTGATCTGGCTTCTGTTCTTCCTGCCCAGCTTCGGGTTGCTCACCCAGTCTCTCAACTATCTCGGGTTCTTCCGTAATACCGGCGTCTTCTCATCGCCCGAGACGGCGTTAGTCGCGCTCATGATCAGCGATATCTGGGAATGGACGCCCTTCGTGATGCTGATCCTCTTGGCGGGCTTGACCGCCATGCCCAAGGCGCCGATCGAGGCGGCGCGGCTCGACGGCGCGTCGCGCGCCGATATCCTCTGGCACATCCAGATCCCGCTGCTGAAGCCGCTGATCATCATCGCGCTTCTGTTGCGCTCGATCGACGCGAGCAAGATCTTCGACAGCGTCTATGTGCTGACGGGCGGGGGGCCCGGCGATTCGACCGAGATGATCACCACCTTTGCGCACCGAACGAGCTTCATGAGCTGGAACCTCGGCTACGGCGCGGCCGTTTGCCTCGTGCTCGCCTTCGTCTCGCTCGTTCTCGCCGCGCTCTTCTACAAGGTCGCCATGGGCATTCAGAGATGAGCCGATGGTTCACCTGAAGCGCCTCGTCTATTCCCTGCCGGTCGCCCTCGTGCTGTTCGCGACGGTCTTTCCCTACCTCTGGATTCTGCTCGCGAGCTTCAAGCGCCACGAGGATCTTTTCTCCCGCCCGGTGAGATGGCTGTTTCAGCCGACGGTGGAGAGCTATGTCGCGATCTTCGACAAGGGATTCGATCTGTTTCTTCTCAATTCGGTCATCGTCGGGGTTTCGAGCACCGTTCTCTGCCTCACCATCGGCACCTTCGCGGCCTACGGCTTCTCGCGCTACAAGATCCCGGCGGGCAATCACCTCTTCTTCTACATCCTGGCGACACGGCTCGGGCCGCCGATCGCCTACGCGCTGCCGATGTATCTGATCTTCGATCGGATCGGGATCGCGAACTCATATCTCGGCGTGGCTCTCGCGCACGCGACCTTCAACCTGGTGCTCGTCGTCTGGATGATGAAGTCGTTCTTCGACGACATCCCGCGCGAGGTCGAGGAGGCCGCCTTTCTCGACGGCTGCGGGCCGTTCCGCGTGTTCTTCAAGATCGCGTTGCCGATGACCTATTCGGGCCTCGCCGCCGTCACCATCTTCGTGCTGATCTTTTCGTGGAACGAGCTTCTGTTCGCGCTCATCTTGACCGGCGGCGAGAACCGGACACTGACCGCCATGATCCCCTCGCTCGTCGGTCACCCCAAGGGCCTGTGGCCGCAGGTGGCGGCCGCCTGCATGATCCAGAGCGTGCCGGTGCTCGTCTTCATCTTCTTCGTCCAGCGCTATCTCGTGAGCGGCCTGACCTTCGGCGCGGTCAAGGGCTAGGGCGGCCGGCCAAGGGCTAAGGCCCCTGCCGGAGGCGCCGGCGCTTGGCCCTAAGCTACTCCCAGGGCTGGAGGTAGTTCTCAGGTCCCCAGCGGGTCATCTCGCGGCGCACCGGCAGGGGCTCCTGGGGGTTCGCGCCCTCGAGCTCGCGCGCGATCCGGTGGCCCTCGAAGATCGCGTCGGCGATCATGCGCGGGGCGTAGCAGTCGCCCGCCTGATAGATGCCCTGGATTCCCTCCCGCCGCCATTCCGCGCGCCGCTCCTTGAGCGCGCGGTAGAGCCCGTCGTTCGCGATGCGCGCGGTGACCAGGATGACGCTGTCGCAATCGAGCGGCATCACAGCCGTGCCCACCCGGCGCGGGGGCTTGCCCGTCTCAGGCCCCGGCGCGCGGACATAGCCGTCGCGATAGATGTCGTAGGCGATGAGGCGGAGCCGATTGCCCTCGGTTTCGATCCGCTCGAGCCAGTGGCCGGTCATCTCGCGGATGCCCTTTTCGATCATCATCCGCTGGAAGAGGCCCTTCTCGGCGGTGTATTCGTGCATCGGCCCGACGGCGTCGTAATTCGTGACGATCGTGACGTCCTTGCCCTGATCGGCCATGAGTTCGGCCATGGCGAGGCCGGTGAAATAACCGTCCGCGTCGAGCACAATGATGCGCGCGCCCACCTCCTTGCCCGCCATCACCTGCTCGGGCGTGAGCATCGCGGGCGTCGTCGCGTCGGCGCCGGGCAGACTTCCCCAGGTGATCGCGCTCATGCCGTCGGGCGACCAGGAGGAGCCCGTGGCGAGCACCACCTTATCGGCGCCGTAGCCCAGCACGTCATCGGCGGTCATCTCGCCGAGCCCGAGATGAACCTCGACATTCTTGAGTTTCTCGAGCTGGAGCTCGCGATAGCTCACGATCCGGCCCCATTCGGCGAGACCCGGATAGCGCGTGATGTAGCGGAGGCTGCCGCCGAGTTCCTTCTCCTTCTCGCAGAGATGCACGTCATGGCCGCGCTGCCCGAGAACCCGCGCGCATTCGAGCCCGGCCGGCCCGCCGCCGACGACGAGCACCGAGGAGGGGCTTTTCGTCTTCGTGAACTTCTCGGGATGCCAGCCGCGTCGGTACTCCTCCATCGCGGTCGCGTTCTGGGTGCAGACGATGCGCGCGCCGCGCTCCCAGCGCGAGATGCAGACATTGCAGCCGATGCACTCGCGGATGTCCTCGTTGCGCCCCTCCTCGATCTTCTTGGGGAGGTAAGGATCGGCGATCGAGGGCCGCGCCGCGCCGATGAAGTCGCTTTGTCCCGACGCGATCACCTCGACCATCTCGTCCGGGCTCGTGAAGCGCCCGACCGAGACGACCGGCGCTTTCGCCGCCTTCCTCGCCTCGCGTATCCAAGGCCCCTGGTGGTTCGATTTGTAGAACTTCGAGGTGCCGGCGTCCTCGATCCATTCGGAATAGCGCGAGATATTGAGATCCCACAGATCGATGACCCCGTGGCGTTCGGCATACTCGATGAAGCGCACGCCGTCTTCCGCGACCTCGACGCCGCCGGGCCCCATCAGCTGGTCGACGCAAAAACGCGCGACCACGGCGCAGTCCGCTCCGACGGCTTGCTTCACCGCCGTAAGCGTCTCGATCCAGAGCCGAGCCCGGTTCTCGAAGCTGCCACCATATTGGTCGGTCCGATGATTGGTGTTCGGCATGAGAAATTGGGCGAAGAGCGAGCGGTGGGCGCCGTACACATAGATGAGGTCGAAGCCCGCATCGCGCCCGCGCTTCGCCGCCTCCACCCACTTGCCGGTCAACGCCTTGAGCTCCTCAGGCTCGGCCTCGTGGCTGTAGGCCTGCAGGCCCTTCCAGGAGGTCGGGGCCCATTGGTGGACGGCATAGGAGACCCCGCGCGTTTGGAGGTTCGCGGTGCCGTGGCCCGTATGCCAGAGCTCGACCCCGGCGAGCGCGCCGTATTTGTGCGCGACGTCGGTCATGTGGCGCAGATTGGCGACGTCTTGATCGTCCCAGAGGCTCGCGAGATGGGTCGGCTCGGACTCCGTCTGGGGATCGATCGAGCAGGCCTCCGTGGTCACGACCGCCCAGCCGCCTTCCGCCTTGACGCCGCGATGGCCCGCCTGGCTGCCCGGGCTCATGATGCCCGCGCCGGTGCAGTGGGGCACCTGGTAGAACCGGTTCCGGGCGGTCTTGGGGCCGATCGCGAGGGGCGTGAACAGAATGTCGTATTTGGGGTCGCGCGCCATTTTTCGCTTTCCCGCCGTTCCCTCAGCCGCCCGAAAGGGCTTTCCCGTCGTGCATCTCCGGCTCTTTGAGCCTATCAATCGAAGAGGTGGCCGTAGCGCTTCCAGGTGGTATCGAAGCGGTCCTTCGCCATCTTCATGAAGCCTTTGTAGGAGGCCTCGTCGGCCGAGAAATTCGCCTCCATGCTCTGCTCGATCTCCTCGGGCGAGATGTGCACGCAGAAATCGACGACCGCGGCCCAGCTATATTGAAAGCAATAGCTCATGAGGAGCGATACCCAGTATTCGTGCAGCGTGCGCTCGAACTCCTCCTCGCCGACATCGTCTGGCAGGTAGCATTTGAGCGCGTAGCGGTCGAGCTCCTCATAGGTCGGCGCGTAGGCCAGGAGATCGCTGAGGTCGGTCAGCGGATGGCCGATCGCCCCGAAATCCCAGTCGATCAGCCAGAGCTTGCCCGAGTTCTCGATCATGACGTTGACATGGGCGAGGTCGTTGTGGGCGAGACAGGGGATGAACGGCCGCATGTGCTTCTCGAGCCCATCGAGGAAGGGGAGCATCTTCGCCACCTCCTCGGCGTGCGGGCTCTTGTTGTCGATGCTCCAGCGCACGAGGTTGCGGTTGGAGAGGAAGCGCCAGCAATAGTTGATGGGTGAGCGGATGGCGTGGGTCCCGGCGTGCAGGGTCTGGAGCCGCTCCATGCAGCCCGCGACGATGGTTTCGTCGGTGAGCTCCTCTTCGGTCAGGTTGCGCCCTTCGATGAAGTCGACGACGGTGAGGTGAGGCTCGAAATATTTGAGCTTGGGCGAGACCCCGATCTCCGAGGCCGCGCGCGTGGTCGCGAGCACCGATTGCTCGCTCACCCCCATCTCCTCGGCGTCGAAGAAGACGCGAGCGACGTATTTCCGGTCGCCGTCGGTCACGACCCAGTTCTGGTTGACGAGCCCACCGACCAGGACCTCGAGCCGAGGCCGCGTCTGCCAGATCGGAAGCCCGCTGATATGATCCTCGAGCCGTCTTTTCGACCAGTCGCGCTGGATCCCCGGCTGTTCGCCGGCCGTTGAAGAGGCATTCATCATGACTCCCGTCGCCTTTCGCCGTTTTACGCCAGAATTGCCCAAGCGCGCTCGGCGGCGTCTCTCGCCCTGTGCGCAATGCGCCTCTGCGCGATGCGCCTCTGCGCGATGCGCCTCTGCGCCCACCGGCTTCGCCTACCAGTAGCAGAGCCCGCCGCAGATATTGATCGCCTGGCCGTGGATGAAGCGGCCGCGCTCGCTCGCGAGATAGACCGCGAAGTCGGCGATGTCGCGAGGCTCACCGACCCGGTGCAGCATGTTGGTGTCGGCCATGTCCTCTTGCCAGAACGCGTCATAGTCGAGCTTGTTCTCCTTCGACCATTTGGTGTGGAAATCGACCGCCATCTTGGTGTCGACCCAGCCGGGACAGATCGTGTTGACGTTGATGCGGTGCTCGCCCACTTCGGCCGCGACGCAGCGGGCGAAGCCGATGAGCCCGTGCTTGGCCGCGTTGTACGCCGAAAAGAGCCCGTCCGCGGTCTTGCCATTGGTCGAGGCGTTGTAGATCAGGCAGCCGCCCTTGCCCTGCTTGAGCAGGGTGGGGAGGATGTGTTTGGTGACCAGGAAAGGGGCTTTCAGATCGGTGTCCACGATCCGATCCCATTGCTCCTCGGTCATGTTGGGAACGCTGACATAGTCATAGACGCCCGCATTGTTCACCACGATGTCGATGCCGCCGAGCCCCGCGATCGCCTCGGCGCACATCGACGCGATCTCGTTCGCTTTCATGAGATCGGCCGCGACGGCGAGGCATTCGCCGCCGGCGCTCGTGATCGAATCGACGGTTTCCTGCGCGCGCTCTATACTCCGCGCATGCACGGCGACGCTCGCGCCTTCGCCGGCGAAGGCCTCGGCGATCGCCTTTCCCATGCCGCTCGCGGCGCCGGTCACCAGCGCGCGTTTGCCGGTCAGTTGTGTGTCCATTCTCCCTCTCCCTTGTTCGTGCGGCGCCGATCGGTGTCAGGCTTAAGAGCCGGGCCACGATACCCCGCGTCTTTTCGCCTGTCGACGCCGGCAACTCGTGGTTGACGCCGGGCCCGTTGCGACGTCTCTCAAGACCCACTAAGCTTGTAGAAAAAGAAGACGTGGGGCGCCACATGGCGACGTCATTTCCGGATCAGACACGCGTCGTCGTGATCGGCGGCGGCATCATCGGCTGTTCCACGGCCTATCACCTCGCCAAGGCGGGCTGTGATGAGGTCGTCCTGCTCGAGAGAAAGAAGCTCACGTCGGGCTCGACCTGGCATGCCGCGGGCGTCGTCGGCCAGCTCCGCTCGAGCGCGAACATCACGCGGCTCTTGGGTCATTCGGTCGCGCTCTACGCGGCGCTCGAGGAGGAAACCGGTCAGGCCACGGGCTGGCGGGCGAGCGGCTCGCTCCGGCTGGCCTGCAGCAAGGACCGGCGCATCGAATATCAGCGTGCGATCACGACGGCGCGTTCCTTCGGGCTCGAGATGGAGCTCCTGACGCCTGCTGAGGCGAAGGGGCTCTTCCCGGTCATGAATGTCGATGACCTCGACTGTGCCATCTATCTCCCGTCGGACGGGGTCGCGAGCCCGTCGGATCTCACCATGGCCTTGGCGAAGGGCGCGCGCATGAACGGAGCTTCGATCTTCGAGGAGACGAAGGTCACGGGCTTCAATATCCGAGAGGGGCGCCTCGAGGGGGTCAAGACGGACAAGGGCGAGATAAGCTGCGAGGCGGCGGTGATCGCGACCGGGATCTGGTCGCGCGCGCTCGGCAAGCTCGCGGGCGTCAATATCCCGATCCAGCCCTCGCACCACCACTACATCGTGACCGACCGGATCGAGGGGCTGACGCCGAACACGCCCGCGATGCGCGATCCCGACAAGCTCACCTACTTCAAGGAGGAGATCGGGGGGCTGATCACCGGCGGCTATGAGTTCAACCCGATTCCCTACCGCGAAAGCCCGATCCCGGAGGATCACGAGTTCAAGCTCTTCCCCGAAGAGATCGAGCATTTCGAGCAGCTCATGCTGCCCGCGATCGAGCGCATCCCGGCGCTCGAGAGCGTGGGCGTCAAGCAGTGGTTCAACGGGCTCGAGGCCTTTACCGAGGATACGATGTTCATCCTGGGCGAGGCCCCGGAGGTTCGGGGTCTCTTCGTGGGCTGCGGCTTCAACTCCATGGGCATTGCATCGGGCGGTGGCGCGGGCATGGCCTTGGCCTCCTGGATCCTCGAAGGCGAGCCCCCCTACGACCTGTGGGCCGTCGACATCCGCCGCTTCTCGGACTTTCACCGTTCCGACGAGCGGGTCGCGGTGCGCGCGCTCGAGGGCCAAGCGCACCACTATGTCATGGGCTGGCCCCATTACGAGATGCAGGCCGGCCGGCCCTTCCGCCGGAGCCCGGTCTATGAGCGGCTCGCGGCCAACCGTGCCTGCTTCGGCAACAAGACGGGCTGGGAGCGACCCAACTGGTTCGCGCCCCGAGGCGTCGAGCCCAAGGACGAATACAGCTTCGGGCGCGCGAACTGGTTCGCCCATGTGGGCGAGGAGCATCGGGCCGCCCGCGAAGCCGTGGCGCTCTTCGACATGTCCTATTTCTCGAAATTCGCGTTCCTGGGGCGGGACGCCGAAGCCGTGCTCCAGCGAATCTGTTCGGGCAATGTGGGAAAGGAGCCGGGGCGCGTCACCTACACCCAGATGCTGAACGAGCGGGGTGGCATCGAATGCGACCTCACGGTCGCGCGCCTCTCGGAGAACGCCTACTACATCGTCACGGGCACGGCGTTCGCGACCCATGATTCGAGCCATATCCGGCGCCACACGCCCGAAGATGCCGATGCCGCGCTCATCGACGTCACCTCGGCCCACGGCACGCTCGCCCTCATGGGGCCGAAGGCGCGCGACGTTCTGAGCCGCGTCGCCGAGGGCGACATCGGCAACGACGGCTTTCCCTTCGGCCATGTGCGCGAGATCTTCGTGGCCGGCGCGCCGGTGCGCGCGATCCGCATCACCTTCGTGGGCGAGCTCGGCTGGGAGCTTCACATCCCGAGCGAGTATATGGTCACGGTCTATGACGCGCTGAAGGGGGCGGGCGCGGAATTCGGGATCAAGGACGCGGGCTACCGCGCGATCGACTCGCTCAGGCTTGAGAAGGGTTACCGGGTCTGGGCCGCCGACATCGGGCCGGACTATACGCCGCTCGAGGCGGGGCTCGGCTTCACCGTCTCGTTCAAGAAGAACGTCGATTTCATTGGCCGCGATGCGCTCGTCCGTCAGAGGGAGGCGCCGCTCACGAAGCGCCTCGCGATCTTCACCGTGGACGATCCTGAGATGATCCTCCTGGGACGCGAGACGATCTACCGGGAGGGCAAGCGCGTGGGCTGGCTGACGAGCGCCGGTCATGGCTACACGGTGGGCAAGGACATCGGCTTGGGCTATGTGCGCGATGACGGCGGCGTCACCGACGATGACCTCGCGTCGGGGAACTACGAGCTCGAGGTCGCGGATCGGCGGGTTCCCGCCACGCTTCACCTGGCGCCGCTCTACGACCCGGAGAACAAGAAGGTGCGGGGCTAGGGCGGCGCGCAAGAGGGCCGGCTCCATGAACGAGAGGTTCCCCCAAGAGGCCCGCTTCGTCATCATCGGCGGCGGGGTCATCGGCTGCGCGACCGCCTATCACCTGGCCAGGGAGGGGGCCTCGGACGTCGTCCTTCTCGAAAGGGCGAAACTCACCTCAGGGAGCACCTGGCACGCCGCCGGTGCCGTCGCCCAATACCGGCCCAACGTCAATCTCATGCGTCTCGCGAGCTATGCCGTCGAGATCATCCCAAAGCTCGAAGAGGAGACGGGCCAGGCCACGGGCTGGCGCCAGACCGGCGGCATGCGGGTCGCCTCGACCAAGGAACGGCGCGCCGAATATGAGCGCACGATCACCGCAGCGCGCTCCTTCGGGCTCGAGATGGAACTGATCTCGCCCCGGGAGGCCCAAGAGAAATTCCCGTTCATGAATGTCGACGACCTCGATTCGGCGCTCTGGGTTCCCTCCGACGGGCTGGTCAGCCCGTCCGACGTCACCATGGCGCTCGCGAAAGGTGCGCGCAAAAATGGCGCGAGGATCATCGAGGAGACGACGGTCGAGGGCTTCGTCGTCAAAAGAGGACGGCTTGAGGCCGTGGTGACGAACCGCGGCACGATCCGTTGCGAATCCGCCGCGATCTGCGCCGGGATCTGGTCGCGGCGGCTCGGAAGGCTGGCGGGCGCGGCGATCCCCATATGGCCCTCGCGCCACTGTTACATGATCACCGAGCCGATCGAGGGCGTCACGCCGGACCTGCCGGTCATGCGCGATCCAGACCTTTGGCACTATGTTCGCGAGGAGGTGGGCGGCCTCATGGTCGGTCAGTACGACCCCGATCCGGTTCCGTTCGAATCGAGCACGGTGCCCGACGACTATGTCTTTCACCTCGAGCCCGAGGATCTCGATCATTTCTTGCCGCGCATGCTGCCCCTCATCAAGCGCGTGCCCGTGCTCGAGACGGTCGGCGTCAAGTCCTGGATCCACGGGCTCGAAGCCTTCACCGAGGACCAGAACCCGGTGCTCGGGCTGACGCCCGAGGTCGAGGGTCTCTACACGGCCTCAGGCTTCAACGCCTACGGCATCAGCGTCGGGCCCGGCTTCGGCATGGCGCTCGGGCAATGGATGCTCAATGGCGAGCCGCCCTTCGATCTTTGGCAGACCGACATCCGCCGCTTCGCCCCCTATCACGGGTCCGATGCTCAAGTTCGGACGCGCGCGCTCGAGGGCCAAGGCCATCATTACAGGATCCACTTTCCCTTCGAGGAGATGACGGCCGGAAGGCCTCTCCGGCGGAGCGCGCTTCACGAGCGGCTTCGGGCTGGCGGGGCGTGCTTCGGCACGAAGTATGGCTGGGAACGTCCCAACTGGTTCGCGCCCGAAGGTGTCGCGCCCAAAGGTGTTGCCCCCAAAGATGTCGCGCCCAAAGGTGTCGCGCCCAAAGGTGTCGCGCCCAAGGACGCCTACGGCTTCGCCCGGCCGAATTGGTTTGCCTATGCGGCCGAGGAGCATCGGGCGTGCCGCGAGGGCGTTGCTCTGTTCGACATGAGCTCGTTCTCGAAGTTTCTTCTGGTGGGGCGCGACGTCGAGAGCGTCCTGCAACACATCGCGGCGGGCGATGTGGCGAAGCCACCGGGGCGCATCATTTACACCCAGATGCTCAACGCGAAAGGCGGCATCGAGTGCGACCTCACGGTTGCGCGGCTTTCCGAAGAGGCGTTCTACATCGTGACAGGCACGGCCTTCGCCAATCACGACGCCGAGCACATCCGTCGCCACATGGGGCAAGACGCGCGCGCGCAATTGCTCGACATGACCTCGGCCTTTGGCGCCCTCGCGCTCATGGGACCCTTCGCGCGCGATGTCCTCCGTGAGGTCGCCGAAGGCGATTTCGACAATGGGGTCTTCCCGTTCGGCCATCTGCGTGAAATCCATATTGCCGGTGCGCCGGTACGCGCGATGCGCATCACCTTCGTGGGCGAGCTCGGATGGGAGCTTCACCTGTCGAGCGAGTACATGCCGACGGTCTATGACGCTCTTAAACGGGCCTCGATCGGGATAAAGGATGCCGGCTACCGGGCGATCGACTCACTCAGGCTCGAGAAGGGCTATCGCGTCTGGGGGGTCGACATCGGCCCCGACGACACGCCGCTCGAGGCCGGGCTTGGCTTCGCGCTCGCGTTCAAGAAGCCGGTAGACTTCATCGGCAAGGCCGCGCTCGTCAAACAGCGCGCGGAAGGGCTCAAGAAGCGCCTCGTCACTTTCTCGGTCAAAGACCCGGAGGCTTTTCTCTTGGGACGTGAGACGGTCTATCGCGACGGCGTGAAGGTGGGCTGGATCACCTCAGGTAACCGCGGCGTCACGGTGGGCAGGGAAATCGGGCTCGGTTGGGTGCGCAACGAAAGGGGCGTCGGTGACGATTTCCTCCAATCGGGCCGCTACGAGCTCGAGATCGCCCTGGCGCGCTATCCGGCCGCGCTCCATCTCGCGCCCCTTTACGACCCCGGGAACGCGAGGGTGCGCAGCTAGATGGAGGCGCCCCGCCGGGCGGCGCGGTCGCGCTCGGCGTCGGTCCGAGGAGGGGGCCGGCATCGTTTTCGAAGGCCGGCGCTAGGCGGTTGACGGGACTTGCTTTCTGTAGAATTCTTGCTCGCTTGAGAGTGCGAACGAGGGCCCTCGTCCGGGCAACCGACGGTGTCTTAAGAAGCCGCGGACCTGGGAAGGGACCTGAGGAATGTCCCGGCGCCGACCGGGAAAAAAGGGAGATGACGATCATGCATAAACGCTTAAGCGAAATGGCTCTGCATGGGGCGCTGGCTCTGGTGCTGGCTCTTGCGTTGAGCCTGGGCGCGGCCAAGGCGTGGGCCTGGACGCTCGCGGACGCGGCGAAGCCTTATGCCGGCACCGAGGTCCGCGGGATATGTGACGGTTACGCGCCCTGCTTGGCCTATATCGAGCTGACCTCGGAGTTCGAGGAGCTCACCGGCATTAAGGTCAAATTCGAGGTCGCCGATCTTCAGGCGATCCAGACCCAGTTCTTCACCGACCAGATCACCGGCTCGGAATATTACGACCTGGTCGAGGTGATCTCGTTCTCGAGCGGCGTGTTCCCGGCGCAGAACCTGGTTCACCCTTACAGCGACTTTACGAGCAATGCGGCGCTCCGGGATCCGGAAGTCGACATGCATGACGACATCATCCCGGCGGTGCTGACTCTGTGCTGCGTTTACGACGGGGTGCAGTATGCGGTGCCGACCAAGTTCGTGATGCCCTTCATGATCTGGCGCAAGGACCTCGTGAACGATGAGGAAAGGGCGAACTTCAAGGCCAGATATGGCTATGACATGCAGCTGCCGCCGAGCGAGTTCCAGCATTTCTACGATCTCGCCGAGTTCTACACCCGCAAGAAGGGCGATAGCGTCGCGGGCCAGGTGCTCGAGAAGGCCCTCTACGGCACGCTGATGCCGTTCAAGCGTCACCTGACCGTGCTCTATAACTTCGAGCGCGTCCTGCTCGGCATGGGCACCCGGTACGTCAACGAGGACGGCACCGTCGCGATCGACGAGGGGGGCATCGCCGTGAAGGCGCTGGAGTACTACCTCTCCATGCGCGCATTCTCGCCTCCGGGCTACATGGAAGGAACCTGGGATGAGGAGTATGCCGAGATGTGCAACGGCAACCTCTTCATCAACTGGAGCTGGACCGATACGACGCCGTTCCTCGAGATCCCCGAGGACTGCCCGGCGTCGGCGGGGAACCTGGGCTACGGCCCGAACCTCGGCAGCGGCTTGACCCAGGCCGAGGCGCAGGGTTGGTACATCCCGAAGAGCGCGCAGAACCCGGACGCCGCCTATCTGTTCGTCCAGTGGCTGCAACGCCGGGACATCCAGGCCAAGACCATGCCCATGGGCGGCAACCCGAGCCGCGAGGACGTGCTGCGCATGCCCGAGTGGCAGGCGGACGACTGGGTGAACCGCGGCCGCGACGCGGTCGTGCTCTACAACATCGACAACGGCCTGCTCTACAGCCGGCCCAATCCACCGGCCTGGCTCGTCTGGAGCGATCTCATCATGGAGGAGCTGAGCGCCGCCGGCGCCGGCTACCAGGATGCCCAGACCACCATCGACAAGATAGCGGCCGGCATGCGGGAAGCCGCCGGCGAATAAAGGATATCGGGTATTGGCGAGTGGGCCCGGCTCAGAGCGTCTGAGCCGGGCCGCTTTTTAGACCGGTCGGCAGCCGATGGATCGGCGGCCGTCGGGGGGTGTCGCGGTGCCTGGCCCCCTTGAGGCCAGGCGCCCAGGAGACCCGCCGGTAAGCGCAGGGATCGAGGGACCGTGAAGACCGTCTTGGATCGCCTTTCAAGCAACTCCTTCGTCTGGGTCTGCATGCTCCCGGTGCTGGTCTTCCTCGTCGTGGTCGCGATCGCGCCGACCACGTTGGCCATCATCGACAGCTTCCGCGATCTCTCGCTCACCCAGTTCACCAAGCGCGGCGAGTTTCTCGCGCTCGAAAACTACCGTGACCTCATCGGCGGCGACGAGACGTTCTACACGGCGGTCTGGCACACCTTCATCTTCGTGGCGATCGTCGTGCCGTTTGAGTTCGTGTTCGGGCTCGCGATTGCGCTCTGGATCACCCGGGAGTTCACCGGGCGCCGCCTCGTGCTCACGATCATCATGATCCCCACGATGATCGCGCCCGTTGTTGTCGGCATGATCTGGCGTTTTCTCCTCATGCCGAGTTTCGGGATGCTCACGGTCTATCTCAATCGGATCGGGCTGTTCAATGAGATAAGCATCTTCTCGCATCCGATCACGTCCTTCGCCGCGCTCATGATGATCGACATCTGGGAATGGACGCCCTTCGTCATGCTGATCCTGCTCGCGGGGCTGACGGCCATGCCGAAGGCGCCGATCGAGGCCGCGCGGCTCGACGGGGCGTCGCGCTGGCAGATCCTCTGGCACGTCCAGATCCCGCTTCTGAAGCCGCTCATCATCATCGCTCTCCTGTTGCGTTCGATCGACGCGAGCAAGATCTTCGATACGGTCTGGGTGCTGACGGCCGGCGGTCCCGGCAACGCGACGGAAGTCATCTCGACCTTCGCCTATCGGACGAACTTCATCAAATGGGACCTGGGTTACGGCGCGGCGGTCTGCCTCGTGCTCGCCTTCGTCTCGCTCGTCGTGGCGGCGCTTTTCTACAAAGTGGTCAGCGGCCAGTCCGCCGCGGGGGTGAAGTGATGGGACGCCGCAACCCCCTCACGTTCGTGATCCCCTTGGTTTTTCTGCTCGCCATCTCGTTGCTGCCCTTCATCTGGATTCTGCTCGCGAGCTTCAAGATGAAGATCGATCTCATCACCAACGAGCCGAAATGGATCACGTTCGATCCGACGACCATCAACTACGTCGAGATCTTCAGCAAAGGTTTCGACCAATATTTCTTGAACTCCGCGATCATCGGGTTTTCGAGCACCTTCCTGGTCGTCACCGTCGGCACGCTCGCGGCCTACGGTTTTTCGCGCTTCAAGATCCCCGCCGGCAACCACCTCTTCTTCTACATCCTCGCGACGCGGTTGGGTCCCCCGGTCGCCTACGCGCTGCCGATGTATCTGATCTTCAAGGAGCTCGGGCTCGTGAATACCCACGCCGGCATCATCCTGGCGCACGCCACCTTCAATCTCGTGATCGTGGTCTGGATGATGAAATCGTTCTTCGATGACATTCCGCGCGAGGTGGAGGAGGCCGCCTATCTCGACGGCTGCAGCCATTACGGCGTGTTCTTCCGGATCGCTCTGCCGATGACGCTGCCCGGGCTCGTCACCTGTGCGATCTTCGTGCTGATCTTCTCTTGGAACGAGCTGCTCTTCGCGCTCATTCTGACGGGCGGCGAGACGCGCACACTCACCGTCATGATCCCCTCGCTCGTGCTGCACACCGGAACGCTCTGGGGGCAGGTGGCGGCCGCCTCGATCGTTCAGAGCATCCCGATCCTCATCTTCATCTTCTTCATCCAGAGGCACCTCGTGCGCGGCCTCACCTTCGGCGCGGTAAAGGGCTAGGGCGCGGCGCCGCTCGAAGAGCTCGCGCGCTCTTCTTGATCGGGAGCCGGAAATTCCTTCGGTGTCCCGCCGGCGGCGTCAGATCTCGAGGCCGTTGGCGATCAAGGCCGCCTGGCTTCGGTTCTTCACCTTGAGCGCTTTCAGGATGTGGTTGACGTGCACCTTGACGGTGCTCTCGGAGAGCTGGAGCTCCGCGGCGATTTCCTTGTTTGATTTGCCCTGGGCGAGATAGGCGAGGACGTCGCGCTGACGCTCGGTGAGCGCGCCGCCCGATCCGGTCGGGCCGTTGACCTCGACCCGTCGGACGCCGAGTGATCCCGTGACCGTGCCGAGCAGGAGCTTCGGCGGCGCGTAGACGCCCCCGGCGAGGACCAGACGAAGCGCGCTGAGCAGCACGTCGACGGGGAGCGATTTGGGCAGGTAGCCGGAGGCCCCGTTTTGCAGGGCATGCACGGCCTCGCGGCGATCCTCCTCGGGTGCGATCACCACGAGCGGGGTCGGCGCGAGGCGTTCACCGAGCGCGCGAAGACGATCGAACCGATCGGCTTGTTCATCGGTCGGGTCGACGAGGGCAATCGCGAAATCGCCTGGGCGCTCGACCGCCTCCGCCGCGCCATCGATGCCCTTCGCCTCGATGATCTGAACGTCCTCGCCGAGACTCGTCAGCACGGCCTTAAGGCCTTCCCGCATCAATGCATTGCTATCTGCCAAGAGTATGCGCACCGGAAAACCCCCTGAACATTTTATCCTGCCGCGCCCTTATGTCGAACCGCCTAGGTCGAAAGGAATCTTCGAATCTTTCTAACCTGCTGTAACTGACTGTGGAGAAAGTAAGGTCGCAAAATTGTCCGGCAAGATATTGTTTTCTACATAATATATTAATATCATTTTTCGCCTAATTAATTATATGTGTGCCCGGCGGCTGGGTTGTTGCTGTCCGCAAGGCCGGTTCTGATCCAACCCCCGAGCCCCGCGCGGGCATGCGCGAGGTTCCCGCTCGCGCTTTACGGGCGCTTGAAGGGTGGCTTCGCCCGCTGCCATACTCGACGGCTCGGGGGATCTCTCCCGAGAGGAGGCCTCCGGAACCGGAGAGCGAGAGGTCGGGGATGACGGCACTTACACAGAGCTATGTCTTCGGGGCGAGCGCTAAGCCGCTCATCGGCGAGACCATCGGCGTGAACTTCGAGCGCACGGTGGCCCGCTTTCCCGACCATGACGCGCTTGTCGTGCGCGCTCAGGGGGTCCGCTGGAGCTACGTCGAGCTGAATGCGAAGGTCGACGCCTTCGCCTCGGGCCTCATCGCGCTCGGGCTCGAGCCCGGCGACCGCGTCGGCATCTGGTCGCCCAACAGTTCGGAGTGGGTGATCACTCAGTTCGCGACCGCCAAGGCCGGCCTCATCCTGATCAACATCAATCCGGCCTATCGCGTGGTGGAGCTCGAATATGCGCTGAACAAGGTGGGCTGCCGGGCGCTCGTGACGGCGGCGCGCTTCAAATCGAGCGACTACATCGCGATGCTCGGCCAGCTCGCGCCGGAGCTGGATGACGCTCAACCCGGCAAGCTCGAGGCGGCGAAACTGCCCACCCTCGAGATCGTGATTCGCCTGGGCGATGAAAAGACGCCCGGCATGTACAACTTCGCCGACATTCCGGCGCTCGCGCGCAAGGCCGACCGTGCGCGTCTCGAAGAGCTAAGCCCCCTCCTTCAATTCGACGATGCGATCAACGTTCAATTCACGAGCGGCACGACGGGTTTTCCCAAGGGCGCGACGCTTACCCACCACAACATTCTCAATGACGGCTTCTTCTGCACCGAGCAGATGCGCCTCACCGAGCGCGACCGGCTCTGCATTCCGGTTCCGCTCTATCACTGCTTCGGCATGGTGATGGGCAATCTGGGCTGCACCTCGCACGGCGCCACCATGGTGTATGCCAGCGAGGGCTTCGATCCCTTGGCCGTGCTCGAGACGATCGAGGCCGAACGCTGCACGGCGCTTTACGGTGTGCCCACCATGTTCATCGCCGAGCTCGACCACCCGGACTTCGCGCGTTTCGATCTGACGAGCCTGCGCACCGGAATCATGGCGGGCTCGCCCTGTCCGGTCGAGGTCATGAAGCGGGTGGTGAACGACATGCATATGAACGAGGTGGAGATCGCCTACGGCATGACCGAGACGAGTCCCGTGAGTTTTCAGAGCGCCGTGGACGATCCCTTGGAGCGCCGTGTCTCCACCGTTGGGCGCGTCCTGCCCCATCTCGAATGCAAGGTGATCGACAAGCGCGGGCGGATCGTGCCGACCGGGACGTCGGGCGAGATCTGCACGCGCGGTTACTCGGTGATGCTCGGCTATTGGGATGACGAGGAGAAGACGCGCGAAGCGATCGACGCCGCGGGCTGGATGCATACCGGCGATCTCGGGGTGCTCGACGGCGAGGGCTTCCTGAACATCGTGGGCCGCACCAAGGATATGGTGATCCGGGGCGGCGAGAACGTCTATCCGCGCGAGATCGAGGAGTTCCTCTACCGCCACCCGAAGATCCAGCAGGCCCAGGTGATCGGCGTTCCGGACGAGAAATACGGCGAGGAACTCTGCGCCTGGGTTCAGTTGCGCGAGGGCGAGGAGACGAGCGCGGAAGAGATCCAGGCGTTCTGTAAGGGCCAGATCGCCCACTTCAAGATCCCGCGCTACATCAAGTTCGTCGATGACTTCCCGATGACGGTCACGGGCAAGGTCCAGAAGTTCAAGATGCGCGAGCAGATGATCGAGGAGTTGGGCCTCACGCAGAAGAAGACCGCCTGAGGGCCGACGCGCGCTTGCCAGCCCGGTGCACCCTCTTTATATTGCAGCGCACAATTTTCACCCGGCGCGCCCTCTTCAGGACGCGCTTTCCGAAGATGACGGAGTTCATGGGAGATGGCTGAGATGCGCCAGGGCGGCGATCCGCACGGCTATTGTTTCGAGGACCTCAAGGTGGGCATGGCGGCGGAATACGCCCGGGAGGTCACCCGAGCCGGGATCGGGGCCTTCGCCGAGCTTTCGGGCGACGTCAATCCGCTCCATCTCGACGATGATTTTGCCCGCGCGACGATGTTCAAGGGGTGCATCGCCCACGGGATCTTGGTCGCGAGCTACATCTCGACGGTGATCGGCACGAAGCTGCCGGGGTCGGGCTGCATCTATGTCACACAAGAGCTCAAGTTCCGCGCCCCCGTTCGTCCGGGTGATCGGGTGACGGCCAGGGTCACCGTCGCGGAGCTGATCCCGGAGAAGAGGCGCGTCCGGCTCGAGACCATCTGCGCCGTCGGCGAGCGGGTGGTGATCGACGGCGAGGCCCTCGTCATCGTGCCCTCGCGCGCCTAGTCTCTGGCCATCGGGTGCCGGAGCGCCTATCCTCGACGCCGCCTCAAGGGACGTGCCTTTCGAGCAGGAAATCCGATTCGGTGCGCATCATTCGCTATCACTCGACCGTGCCCGCCGAGGCGCGTGGGGCGGCCGTCGCGGTCGGCAATTTCGACGGCATCCATCGAGGGCATCAAGCCGTGTTCGACGTCGCGCGGCGAATCGCGCGCGAGCAGAGCGTTCCTTTCGCAATCTTCACCTTCGAGCCGCATCCACGGAGCGTCATCCAGCCGGACGTGGCGCCTTTTCGTCTGACGCCGCTCCGGATCAAGGTCCGCGTCTTGGACTCGCTCGACGTCGATATCATCTATCTCGCGCGCTTCGACTGGACGATGGCGGGCAAGCTCTGGTCCGATTTCGTCGGCGAGATTCTGGTCGAGAGCCTGGGCGTTCGCCATGTGGTCGTCGGTTACGACTTTCGCTTCGGCAAGGGGCGTGCCGGAACCCCGGAACAGCTGGGCCGAATGGCGAAGGAGAAGGGCTTCGAGTTCACCTGCGTCGGTGCGGTCGGCGACGGCGTCGAGTTTTCCTCGACCCGTATTCGCGATGCGCTGCGCGCGGGCGATGTGCGCGAGGCCGCTCATGTGCTCGGTCGCTGGTGGGAAGTCGAGGACCGGGTGGCCAGGGGCGCGGCGCGCGGGCGCGAGCTCGGCTACCGCACGGCGAACCTCGACCTCGGGCCCGTCCTCGTTCCGGCGCGCGGCATCTACGCGGTCTGGGCGGGGCTCGCGGGGCCATCGGGCATTGTCTGGCGCGCCAGCGCGGCGAGTTTCGGGAACCGGCCCACCTTCGATGGCACGCGCGACCTCCTGGAAGTCCATATCTTCGATTTCGACGAGGACCTCTACGGCCGCAGGCTTTGCGTGCGCTTCGTCGAGTATCTTAGGCCCGAGCTCCGGTTCGACGAGGTCGCAAGCCTCGAAGCGCAGATCGCCGAGGATTGCGCGCGCGCCCGCGAGGTTCTCGGCCGCATGCATCCGGAGGGTCCCGACGCCCTCGAGAGCGTGACGGAATGAACGCCGACTATCGTTCGACGGTCTTTCTGCCTAAGACCGAATTTCCGATGAAGGGCAAGCTGCCCGAGCGCGAGCCCGAGCTTCTCGCGCGTTGGGCGAAGCTTGGCCTCTATGAGCGGCTGCGCGAGGATGCGAAGGGCCGGGCGAAGTTCATCCTTCATGACGGGCCGCCCTACGCGAACGGGCATCTCCATATCGGGCACGCGCTCAACAAGATCCTCAAGGACGTGATCAATCGCTCCCAACAGATGTTGGGCAAGGACGCGGTTTATGTTCCGGGCTGGGACTGTCACGGCTTGCCCATCGAGTGGCAGGTCGAGCAGAACTACCGCAAGGAGGGCAAGGACAAGGACAGCGTGCCCGCGGCCCAGTTCCGCCAGGAGTGCCGCGCCTATGCGGAGCATTGGATCGGCGTCCAGCGCGAGGAGTTCGAGCGCTTGGGCGTGATCGGCGACTGGGAGCATCCTTACACGACGATGAGCTTCGCGGCCGAGGCCGATATCGTGCGCGAGCTCGGCAAGTTCCTGCTGAACGGCGGTCTCTATAAGGGCGCGAAGCCCGTGATGTGGTCGGCGGTCGAGAAGACGGCGCTCGCCGAGGCCGAGGTCGAATATCGCGATCACCAATCGACCACCATCTATGTGCGCTTTCCCGTGGTGACGACGAAGGAGCCGGCGCTCGACGGGTCGAGCGTCGTGATCTGGACGACGACCCCTTGGACGATTCCCGGAAACCGGGCCGTCGCCTATGGGGCGGCCATCGAATATGCGGTGCTCTCGGTCGAGGCCGTGGGCGAGGGCGCGCGCGCCCGGCCCGGCGAGAGGCTCGTGCTCGCCGCCGAGCTCGTCGAAGCGGTCTGCCGTGAGGCCGCGATTACGGCTTATGAGCTGATCGGCCGGGTTCCCGCCGAGCGGCTCGAAGGCACGTTTTGCCGTCATCCGCTTCACGGCCGGGGCTATGATTTCGAGGTGCCGCTCCTGCCGGGCGCCCATGTCACGCTCGAGCAGGGCACGGGCTTCGTCCATACGGCGCCGGGCCACGGGCTTGAGGACTTCGAGGTCGGCCGCGCCTTCGGCCTCGAGGTGCCGGACACGGTGGCCGACGATGGGCGGTTCTACGATCACGTCCCGCTCTTCGCGGGCAAGCATGTGTTCAAGGTCGACGGCGAGGTGGCCGACGCTCTTCAAGACGCCGGCACGCTGCTGGCGCGCGGCACCCTCGTTCACTCCTATCCCCATTCCTGGCGCTCGAAGGCACCGCTCATCTTCCGCAACACGCCCCAGTGGTTCATCAGCATGGAGACCAACGGCTTGCGCGCGAGCGCGCTTCGCGCGATTGACGATGTGCGCTGGGTGCCGGCCGCCTCGAGGGCGCGCATTCGCTCGATGATTGAGGCCCGCCCCGACTGGGTCGTCTCGCGCCAACGGGTCTGGGGCGTGCCGATCACGGTGTTTGTCGAGCGGGAGGGCGGCGAGCCCCTTCGGGATGAGGCGGTGATCGAGCGCATCGTACGGGCCGTGGAAGAGGAGGGGGCCGATGTCTGGTTCAGCGCAGAGCCGGCGCGTTTTCTGGGTGAGGGTTACGATCCGGCCGACTATGAAAAGGTAACCGATATCTTGGACGTCTGGTTCGATTCCGGCTCGACGCACAGTTTCGTTCTCGAGCGCCGCGCGGAGCTTTCCTGGCCCGCTTCGCTTTACGTCGAAGGCTCCGATCAGCATCGCGGTTGGTTTCACTCGTCCTTGCTTGAATCTTGCGGCACCCGTGGCCGGGCGCCCTACGAAGCCGTGCTCACCCATGGCTTCGTGGTGGACAGTGAGGGACGGAAGATGTCCAAGTCTCTTGGCAATGTGGTCTCGCCGCAGGAGGTGATCGCGAAATACGGTGCCGACATTCTTCGGCTCTGGCTGGTGAGCGCCGACTACTCCGAGGAAATTCGTATCAGCGACGAGATCGTTCGCCATCAGGTCGATGCCTACCGCCGTCTGCGCAACACCTTCCGCTATCTGCTCGGAAATCTCGCCGGTTTCGACGAGTCGGAACGACTCGAGCACGAGGCCATGCCGGAACTCGAGCGCTGGGTGCTCCACCGTCTCGCCGAGCTCGACGACGTCGTCCGGCAGTGCTCGGCGGATTTTGATTTTCACACCATGTTCGTGCAGCTCCACAATTTCTGCGCGGTGGATCTCTCGGCCTTCTATTTCGACGTGCGCAAGGACGCGCTCTACTGCGACCCGCGCGAAGCGCCGCGCCGGCGTGCCGTGCAGAGCGTGCTTCATGAGCTCTTCTCCTGCCTCACCGCCTGGCTCGCGCCGGTCCTCTGTTTCACTGCGGAGGAGGCGTGGCTCGCCCGTTACGGGGGGGCCGAGGAGAGCGTGCATCGCCGCCTGTTCCCGGAGGTCCCGAAAGGCTGGCGGGACGATGTGCTGGCGAGCCGTTGGCAGAAGGTGCGCGCGTTGCGCCGCGTGGTCACCGGCGCGCTCGAGATCGAGAGGCGCGAGAAGCGGATCGGCTCGAGCCTCGGGGCGCATCCCACGGTGTTTGCGCCCGCCCAATATGTGGCCGCCTTCGATGGGCTCGACCTCGCCGAGATCGCGATCACCTCCGATGCGACTCTGATCGAAGAATCGCCGCCGGAGGCGGCGTTCACGCTCGAGGAGATCGCCGACATCGGAGCGCTCGTGAGTCTGGCCGAAGGCGCGAAATGCGCCCGCTGCTGGCGTGTCCTGCCCGAGGTCGGGCGCGACTCTCATCACCCCGATGTCTGCCTCCGCTGCGCCGAGACGCTCGATACCCTCGGGCCGCGCGATGCCTAGCCGGCGGTTCCGCGGCGGCGCGATCGCGCGCGGCTGGATCGGGCTGGCCGTGGCCGCGCTCGTCCTGCTGTTCGACCAACTCAGCAAATCCTGGGCCCTCGAGGCGCTTCAGCAGCCCCCGCGCATGATCGAGGTCACATCCTTCTTCAACCTCGTGCTGGTCTGGAACTGGGGCATCAGTTTCGGAATTCTGAACCGCGAATCGAGCCTTACGCCCTGGCTCTTCGTGGCCCTCGCGGGCGCCGTGTCGATCGCCTTGATCCTGTGGCTGCGGCGGATTCCCCGACCCTTTCTCGCGCTCGCCGTCGGCCTCGTGCTCGGCGGGGCGCTGGGGAACCTGATCGACCGGCTCAGATTTCGCGCGGTCATCGACTTCCTCGATTTTCACGCCGGCGGCTATCACTGGCCGACCTTCAATATCGCCGATTCGGCCATCACCATCGGAATTCTCTGCCTCGCGGTCCACAGCTTGCTGATCCCGCGCAAAAGACTTAGATAAGGACCCATGAAACGCCTGCGGATCCCCGGTTTTCCCTCAGGGGCGGCGCGCCTGGTCGGTTTCGCCCTGGTGATTTTCGGACTCACCGCCTGCGATACGGTGCTCGGCGTCTTGGGCGTCGATCGCAAGCCTCCGGACGAATACGCGGTCTCCAGCGGTCAGCCCCTCGTCACGCCGCCCGATTACGAGTTGCGAGTCCCGGGCGCGTCCGAGGCCGGGAGCCAAGGGGCGGAAGAGCAGTCCTTGGCCGCCTACGCCGCCGAGGCGGGCTTGAGCGCCGGCGAGGTCGCCCTGCTCAGGGAGGCTGGCGCGCGCCGGATGGCGGGGCAGGTTCCCACCGCTGCACCCGCCGAGGATTACGATCGGGAGACGGACCGTTTCTTCGAAGAGGTCGGCGCGGAGAAGACCTATTGAGCGCTCGCTGAGCCTGTTCCGGCGGATGGGCCGGGACGGCCGCTCGCGTGACGCGCGCTCGTGAGGCGGAGGGCTCTGGATGCCTTCGGGCCGTGTGCCGGCATTGGCAGTTAAGCAGAAAGAGAGCGGGTACCGCATGTCTCGCTTCCCACACGCCCTCATCCGCCTCCGGGTCGTCGCTTGCTTCCTGGGTGGGCTCGGGCTCTTTTTCCTCGCGCTCGCCCTTATCGAGGCCAAACCGGCCCAGGCCGAGATCTTCGGGGCCGAGACCTTCACGTTGAAAAACGGCATGCAGGTCGTCGTCGTCCCCAACCACCGTGCGCCGGTCGTCGTCCACATGGTGTGGTATCGCGTGGGTGCGGCCGACGAGCCGCCCAGCAAGTCCGGCGTCGCCCATTTTCTGGAACACCTGATGTTCAAGGGAACGGACGAGGTGCCGGCGGGCGAGTTCTCGAAGATCGTCGCGCGCCACGGCGGGGTCGACAACGCCTTCACCTCGCATGACTACACCGGCTATCATCAGAAGGTCGCGCGCGATCATCTTGAGCTCGTCATGAAGCTCGAGGCCGACCGCATGACCAACCTGAGGATAAACGACGCCGAGGTGATCCCTGAGCGGGACGTCGTGCTCGAGGAGCGGCGTTCGCGCACCGACAACGACCC
>JAPUJA010000101.1 GCA_027296525.1 Pseudomonadota bacterium
TGAAGTTTTTCTACTTCTTCTTGTGTGACCCGAAAGGTTGTGACGTCGGGTCGGAGCTTATATTTGGGGTCACCATGCTCGATTAGCCGGTCTTCCGGCTCAAATGCCAGCTCAAAGATCTGTCATTTGAGCTGGCAGCGCAGCTTCGGGTTTTGCCTTTTGGCCTCTAGGCACGCCTGGTAGACGTGAGCAGCCGTAACCGCAAAGGGGCCTTCGCCAGCATCAAGGAAGAACGCTGTACCATTTCTCAGGGCGACTTCGCCCCTCTCGTTTTTCGTCTCCCAGAATAGCGGGGCAATATAGCTGGTCGCGACATTACGGAGTTCCTCCCCGAAGGACCCACGGGCACGCGCCACTGCTTCATCGTACGTCACGAATAAATTCGCCAGCCTGTTTTCAGATGAGCCGCTTGATCCACGCGCTGTTGGCCTGCCCCCAAGGTTTGTACCACTCACAATGTTAGTCTGTTCTGGTTTTGTGTGGCCAGCAGTATCGCTGCCGGGGCTCGTCGAGAAATGGCAGCGGGACCGGGCGGAGTGCAAAGCGCTTGCCGAGAACTGAGGCAATGCCCGCTTAGGGTCATAAACAGACATAGACGCTTTGCGCCCTGAAGGTCCGCTAATAGCCATAAGCGGACATCCGCACGCCACTGCACCATGAACTCATGACCTAGTATCGATGCTCTACAGAAGAAAGCCCCGCGCGGGTCGAGGCCGTCGAGCATCTGGGTGCGGAGACGATCGTCGAGCTCTCGACCGGGGGCCCCGAGATCACCGCCCGGATCAAGCGCAACGATCGGATCATCCACGGCCAGACGGTGACGATCGGCGCCGAGCTCGAACAGGTGCTCGCCTTCGACGCGGCGACGGGCGCGCGGTTCAGGGCGTAGGGGGCGACCGACAGGCGCGGGCAGGCCACGGGTCATGACGATTTCGGCAAGATCCGGTAGGCTCGCCGAGGGGTTCCGATCCACCCTCGCGAGCACATCCTCTGAAACGCGGCGCGCAAACGGGTGAAACCGAGAACCGGGCTGTCGAAGGAAGATCGCGGAAGGGTCGCCTCGCCCCGTTACACCGCTTGGCGCTCGTGCAGGATGAAATGCGCCGCGTTGTGGCCCGGCGCGCCGGTCACCTCGCCCGCCGGGTGAGTGCCTGAGCCACAGAGATAAAAGCCCTCGACCGGCCCCTTATAGCCTGGCCGTTGGTTCAGGAACTGACTCGGCACGACGTCGAGATGGCGGATCGCGCCGTCGGTGATGCCGACCCTCGTCTCGATGTCGAAGGGAGTCATCAGCATCCACTCGCGGATGTCGCTTTTGAAATTCGGGATGAACCGCGTCACGTAATCGATCAGCCTCTCGCCCACCTCCTGGCGCTGCGCTTCCCAGGTTCCGGCGGAGAGCTTCGGGGGCGCATAGAGCGCCCAGATCGAGCAGATGTGGCCGTCCCTCGCGGTGAGCGTCCGATCATAGTCGGTCGGGACCTGAAGATGGCAGATGGGCTCGGAACAAGGCTCGCCCCGGCGCATCTCGGCGCCAGCCCGCGCGTAGTGATCGAGGCTCGGTGCGATCAGAATATAGGCGCCGTCGCGGGGCTCCTGCGCCCGCCCGAGATGGCCCGAGACATCCGGCGGATTGGACATGACGGCGTGGAACTTCAAATATCCCGTCCCGGTCTTGAGCCCCTCGACCTTCTTCCGAAAACCTCCCGGGAGGTCTTCCGGATCGAACAGCGTGCGGTAGGTGCGCTTGGGATCGGCGTTCGAGAGCACGATGGCGCCCGCGAACTCCTCGCCCGATTGGAGGCGAACCCCTGCCGCGCGTCCCCCCTTCACGATCACGCGCGCGACTTCGGCGTCGGTGCGGATCTCGACCCCCTCGTCCCGGCAGGCCTCGGCCATTTTTTGGGTGATCGCGCCCATGCCGCCGGTCACCACGTAGAAGCCGTGGGCGCCCGAGGCGCCGATCTGAAAATAGGCTTCGGTCCAGGCGCTTCCCGGCGCATAGGGGTCGGCGATGTCCTGGACATAGACGACCATGGCCTTGACCCGCTCGTCCTCGAAAAACGCGCCCGTGAGATCGACGAGAGAGGAGGTCAAGAGCCGCTCGATGTCGGCCTCGGCGCCCAAAGACTTCGCCCGCTCCATCACCTCGTTCAGGCTCGGCGGATCGGTGAGTATGTAGGGGGTGAGCACCTCGGCGACGCGCCCCCACATGGCGACCCAGTCGGCGTAGGCTTCGGCGTCTTTTCGATTGAAGCGCGCGATCTCCGCCTGGGTCTTCGCCATGTCGAGCCACATGGTGCAGCACCGGCCGTCTTCGTAAGGAAAGAAGATCGCGGGATCGACGAGGTTGAGTTTCAGGCCCCGCCTGTCCAACCCCATATCGTCGCGGATCTTCTGCTCGAGCTTCCACATGACGTAGGCGCAGGTGGAGATCTTATAGCCCTCGAAGAGCTCTTCCGTCACACAGGCCCCGCCCAGGATGGCGCGGCGCTCGAGCAGGAGCACCCGCCGGCCCGCCCGCGCGAGGTAGAACGCGGCGACCAGGCCGTTATGCCCGCCGCCCACGATGATCGCGTCATAGCCGGATTGCGCCATTCTCACCCCGCCCGCGCCGAACGCCCCTCACCAGCCCGCATAGGTGGCTACCTGATCGTCCGTGACCTTGCCCGTCTCGATGCCGGCGATGACCCGCGCGTCGCGGGCTTGCAGATCGGCGCTCAACCGCGCTTCCCCCTTAAGGCCCCGAGCTTACGTCTCACCACATCATGAAGGGCGCCACGGTTTCATCGGAAATCTTGCCGGCAGCCACATCCCCGAACGCCCGATCGAGGATGTCGAGCCCCTCGCGCGCCTCGTCCTCGCTCAAGAGCAAGGAGGGCGTGAGCTCGAGCACGTTGCCCGCGAGGCCCACATAGATCAGCGCCGCGCCGAGCTCATAGGCGCGGTAGATGACCTTGGCGGTCACCGTCGGCGCGACCGGTTGCTTCGTCTCGCGGTCCGCCACCAGATCGACGCCGATCGCGAGGCCGCGTCCGCGCACGTCGCCGATCATAGCGTGCTTGTTTGCCATCTGGCGGAAACCCTCCATCATCAGCGCGCCCCGCTTGGCCGTTTGCCCCACCAAGCCGTCATTCACGATGGTCTCGAGCACGGCCAGGCCCGCCGCAGTCGTCACCGGATTGCCGCCCGTCGTCTGGATCGCGAAGGCGGGCGCGTGATCCATGATCGCCTTGGGCCCGACGACCGCCGAGAGCGGCAGGCCGCCACCCAGGCCCTTCCCGAGGACGACGATGTCGGGTTCCAAGCCCTCGTGCTGGAAGGCGTGCAGGAGACCGGTACGCGAGAGGCCTACCTTCACCTCATCCACGACGATGAGGATGCCGTGCCTGCGGCAGCGTTTCTGAAGCTCTTCCAGGAAACCCGGGGGCGGAACGATGAGCCCGCCGTCGGACATCAAGGGTTCGATCATAATCGCCGCGACCTGCTCGGGCGGGACGACGGTCGCGAACTGATAGTCGAGATAGTGGAGCACGTCGGCGCTGGAGAACGCGCCGCGGTAGGGGTCGGGATAGGGAATGAGCACGAGCCCTGGGCGCGTGAGGGTGTGGGTCATCGCGGTGTGGCCCGAGACGGCCATCGAGCCCGAGAGCCCGCCGTGATAGGAGCCGATGAAGGAGATGAAGCGGCTGCGCCCCGTCGCCGCCTGGATCGCGCGCACCGCCGTGTCGTTGGCGTCCGAGCCCGAATGGCCAAACCAGACGCGCCGCTCGGCCTCGCCCGGCACGAGCTCGAGCAGCCTTTCGGCGAGCGAAGCGGCGTTCGCGTTGGGATACATCAAGAGGCTCGCGCCCGCCATGTCGCGCGCTGCCTTCGTCACCGCTTCGACGATCGCCGGATGGCCGTAGCCCAGGCTCGCCGCGCCGGCCGAGGCGGACAGGTCGAGAACGCGCCGCCCGTCGGCGTCGAACAGATAGGAGCCCTCGCCCCGGCTCGCCGAGAGGGGCGAGAAGCGGAGCTTGCCGATCTCGCCGATGGCGGCGGCGTCCCGCGCGCGCAGGTTCTCGTTCATCTCCCGATCTCCCTCGATCGACCGGCGGACGGATCAGCCGGCCTTTCGGAGTCCGCCCCTAAGCTCGGCGATGACCTCGTCCGCCGACAGGCGCCGACAATAGCCCGCGATCAGTCGAAGCGACGTCTCGTGGCGCTCCTCGCTGTAGCTCGCGCAGCCGTCGTCGACGACGGTGACGAGAAAGCCCCGATCCGCCGCGTCACGCACGGCGGAATCGACGCATTGATCCGTCAGCGCGCCGCACATCACGAGCCGATCGATCCCCATGTTGCGCAGGACATATTCGATGTTGGTCGCATTGAACACGCTCGACGCCGTCTTCGGCAACACAATCTCGTCCCCTTGGGGCTGGATCGGCTCCAAGACCTTCGCCTCCCAGGAGCCCTTGGCGACCTGAAGGCGGCTGATCTTGTAATCCAGGCTGCGCTCGCGCCCGTCTTGGGTCAGGCTTTCGACCACGGTGAAGACGACCTCGACGCCGTTCTCCCGGAAGGCGGCTTGAAGCCTCTGGATGGCGGGCAGCGTCACCTCGTCGAGACGGCGGAAGAAAGAGCCGTGTTTGGCCTCGATCTCATCGGCCGAGAGAGGACCGTAGAGTTCGGATTCGCGGCGGCCGAAATAGTTCTGAAGATCGATGATGAGAAGCGCCGTCTGGCGCGCATCGAACGGCACATCGCGGCTCGGGCCCGCCTCGGCCGCGCCAGCATTTCGCCCGATCCTCGCCTTGGTGATCTCGGCGACCATCTCCCTCTCCTCCTTCGCCAAGGAGGTTCGCCGGCAAACGTTATCATCGCCTCGCACGCCGGTCAAAAGAGCTTCCCGTCAGAGGCTTGCGAGCGCGCTTTCCAAATCGGCGATGAGATCGTCGCCGTCCTCGACGCCCACTGGCCTGCCCCCAAGGTCTGTGCCACTCACAATGTTAGTCTGTTCTGGTTTTGTGTGACCAGCAGTATTGCTGCCGGGACTCGTCAAGAAATGGGAGCGGGACCGGGCGGAGTGCGAGGTGGGCGCGGCGCTTTCTGAGAACTAAGGCAATGTCCGCAAAGGGTCATAAGCGGACGTTAAAGTCGTCAGGTTTGTAAGGATGGAATTTTCGGTAGGAACGCCATCGAGTGATGCGCCTTAGTCTTGCGGTCGCCGAGCGACAGAACAGGCAGAGGGCGGGTCACCGCGTGCCGGCCCGGGCAAACGGCGATATGCGAGCGGACCGGGTTTAACGCGCAGTGCCATCCGGACTCTTTGGCGATCTGGGATAGAGCCAGCGGGCGCACAGCCGCGTCAGACGCGGCATGACGAGATAGGTCATCAGCACCGTCAACAGGGCCGTCATGATCATGATCGGCACGGGAAACGGTAAGATCGATAACGGCGGCTGCAGCACCAGCAACATGACGGTGACCAAGGGGAAGATAGCGATCCAGGTCAGGACTGCCATCTTGTAACGTGGTAACGGCCTCATCGCCTCTTTGCTTGGCAGCGTGAACCAAGTCTCGAGCCCGGTCATTACGCGGACCTTAGCCTCCTCCGCCGCATGTTTGTCGATGCGCACCAGCCATTCCTTACGCTCGGGCGAGTCGAGCCAGAGTTGTAGATTGCTCTCACGGTCGAACTTGAAGACGACGCCGTATTGGCTCTCACCAGGCCGATCGGGACGGAACATCGTCGCGCCGAGATGACCGGAGAATGCCGACGCCGCCGCAACGATTCCTGAAAGGCTCGCCTCGAACTCGGTTTCATGCCCCAGCTTGACCCGCCGGGTTACCATTACAGTCACAGGCGATTCCTCGGTCGATGTCTGGCTCTCATTGGTCCGCATGTCAGAAGCTCCTCTTGTCGCGCATCATTCGGCTCCCATCTCTTCGCTGGGCGCGACGGGCCTGTTCATCGAGACCGCCAAGCCACAATGCAATTCGGTCGAGTGGGCTTCGCGATGGGCCACAGGCGGCCACTCCGTTTGGCCAAAAACATGACCGGCAGCCTAACCTCAGGCATCATCGCCGGCATGCAATCATTTCTTCGCGCGGGCTACGAGAGCCGCGCTGGCGCCGATCTAGACTAAAAACAGAAAGCCGTTCTACGGGCCTTAAACCGACATTCCCCAGATGACATCCAAATTCGTGAAAATCGTACTACCGTCCCACCGCCAAGGGAACTGCATCCCTGCCCCTCCTGTTTATTCTGTCCGCCGCAGAATTCCTTGGATTCTCGACCGATGTCAGTTGAAGAGCCCAATGCGTACGAGCACGGCTCGCTCTTGCAAGATCCGTCGGTCGCTAGGGCGGATGGAATAAATAGAAGGGACAGGCGCTTTCCGCTTTGCCGGAGGGAAATCGATGGCCTCCGTGACGGCAACGGTTGTCAAACGCTTCTGGCCGTTGCGTCAAAGCCGTTATTCGCGCACGATGGATGTTGGAACGAGAGCCATATGGGAGATATCGGTTTAGGTCGTGGACTCATAAGACAGCTAAGCTATTGAAACCTAGCATCTTC
>JAPUJA010000102.1 GCA_027296525.1 Pseudomonadota bacterium
CGATGTTCGATCCGTTGGCCATGGAAATCGAGGAGCTCTGGAAGAAGCACAAGCAACGCTTCGATCAGGTGCCGAGTCTCGACTGGGCGCCGCCCGAGATCATGGTCAAGGCGCTGCGCGCCGCGCTCGAACGGGGCGATCCCGTCACCAAGGACGAGCTGACGGGGGGCAATGTGATCAGGCTCTCCAAATACCGTTACATCAATTGCCGCGTCTTTCTGTGACGGCGCTCCTCCACCCCGAGATTTTTTAGAGCAGCGATCGCTCGACGCCTCATGCCGAGGAGGGTCGCCGGCCCGGCCCGAAGCATGAGCCCGTCCACGCATGAGTTATGAGCCGGGATGTCGACGAGCCGACGTGGGTTTCTACCGGCTCAAGCGGCCTTATGTGCGGAGCCCTGGCTCATGTAGTCGTCGAGGAAGGGCGAGCGTCGGCCGTCCTCCGTCCAGAGGATCGGAAAGAAGCTCTCATCCATCCTGTCATCGCCAAACCGCTTGTAGCGGGAGAAGACCGCGCCCATCCCGGAGGTGAGGTTTTCGGAAGCAAAGCGCGCCTCCGACGAACAGCAGTGGGTCGCCAGCGCCCGGCGGTCCCGGGTCGCGTCGCGGCCAACATCCGAGCCGTGCCACATCCAGCCCGAGTGGAAGGCCCCGCCGCCCGCCGGCACCTCGACCGGCACGACCTCGGGCTCGACCCCGGCGCGCGCCGCGGCCGCGCGCATATCCACGTCGTAATCCTCCACGCCGTAGAACGTCGCGCCCTCGGCGGGAAAATGATCCCATCTATGCGAGCCCCGAACGTATTGGATCGTTCCCGCCTCGGCGGAGGTGTCACCCAGCGCGATCCAGCAGGCGACGAACTCGAGGGGCGTCACCCAGAGATTGTACGGGCAGTCCTGATGCATCTTCACCGTGAGCGAACCCGGCAGCTTCCAGACGAGGTCGTGCTGATGGACCCGTGCGCCGGGCCAGCCGCCGAGCTGCGCGCACCAAAGTCCGATCTCCTCGCGCAGCGCGACGCTGGCGATCGTGTAATCGGATTTCCAGGCGTTGCTGAGTTGACGGTTGAGCCGGGACGCGTTGACGCCTTCGCCCCAGTTGACATCGTCGGGGATCAGCCCGGTCTCGAACTCGCCCTCGAAGAGCCCTTCGAAGCGCGTGGCGGCGCGGGCGGCGTCTTCGGGGGCAATCAGCCGATCCACGATGAGGAAGCCGTCTTCGTGGAACCGGGCGATTTGCTCGCCGCTCAACCGCATATCGGGCAATCCCATGCTCACCTTTCCTCGCTCTCAGGCAGACATAGGCGAAGACAAGGAAGAGAAACGCTCCGCCATGAGCGCCACTATCCCTCTATCGAGAGGGGGTGACAACGTCCAAAAGGCTCCGCAGAATAACGGCGGCGCGGGTTGCTTGCCCTGGTGAGGGGGCGACAAATCGGGAGGGAGAGATGATCTTTCAGGGAAAGACGGTAATCGTCACCGGCGCGACGTCGGGCATCGGCGCAGCCACGGCCTCGGCCTTCGCGGGTGAGGGTGCACGGCTGATGCTTACGGGCCGGAACGCGGAACGCGCCGAGCTCACGCGAAAGAAGGCGGAGGCCGCGGGCGTGGGGGCCGCCACCCTCATTGGCGATATCCGTGATCCGGATTTTTGCGAGCGCCTCGTGGTGGCTACTACCGAGCGGTTCGGCCGGCTCGACATCCTGGTCAACAACGCCGGCGTCATACACTGTGAAACGGTGGACGAGACAACGGACGATCAGTGGCGCGAGACGATGGCGGTGAATCTCGATGCGGTGTTCTTCATGAGCCGCGCCGTGTTGCGGCGGATGAAGCCGCAAGGCGAGGGAATCATCATCAATGTGGCGTCCGATGCGGGCGTGGTGGGCGTGCCCAAGATGGCGGCCTACTGCGCGAGCAAGGGCGCCGTCGTCCTGTTGACCAAGGCCATGGCGCTCGACCACGCGCGGGATGGGATTCGGATAAACGCCGTCTGCCCCAACGTCATCGACACACCCATGCTCGACGACGTCTTTCGCCAGAACGACATGGAGGCGGAGGCGGGACGCCGCGTGTTCGCGAGCGAAAACCCGCTCGACATGGTCGCGGCGCCCAAGGACGTGGCGGACGCGATCATCTATCTCGCGTCCGACAAGGCGCGCTTCATCACAGGCACCGCGTTCATGATCGACGGCGGTTTCACGGCGGGCTAGGGCAATCCTGTCCGTCTCTCGGCTCCGTCGAGCGTCTTCGGCGGCCGACGCCGGGAGTTTCCCCCCGGCCCGCTAACCGCTGTAATGGTATTGGAGGACCCGCGCCTGGCAGAACTCGCCGGCCACGACGGGCGGATATTTCGGCGGATGATCGTCGTCCCGGCAGCTCGCAAAACAGGAAACAACCGTGTCGTAGTTGGGCCCGAAGAAATATCCGATCGAATACCGCGCCCGGGCCGACCGGTTGAGCACCCGGTGAGACGTCGAGGTATATCGGTCATTGGTCCAGCGGGCCATCAGATCGCCGATGTTGACGACGATGGTTTCCGGTATGGGGCGCGCCTCGATCCATTCTCCGGCCGAGTTCTCCAGTTGAAGGCCGCCGGTTTCATCCTGCACGAGCAGCGTGAAGCATTCCTGGTCCGTGTGCGCGCCGATGCCCCAACTCGCCTCGTCCTCGAGATTCGGCTGCGCGGGGTAATGCATGAAACGAAAGCCGGCGATGGGTTTGTCGATCTTGTCCTCGAAATAGTCGTCCGGAAGATCGAGCGCGATGGCAAAGGCGCGGAACACAACCCTGCCCAACAGGTTGAGGGCTTCGTAACAGCCATAGATCGTCTCCCGGAAACCGGGAAGGTCCTCGGGCCATTGATTCGGGCCGTACAATGGGATGCCCGCGAGATGGTCCGGGTCATCCGGCGGCAGCTCGAGGGCGCTTTCAAAGGACTCGTGAAAATCAGGCCGGGCGTCCTTATCGGCATGCACCTCCATCATCGGCACATAGCCCCGCGTGAGGGTGGGAACCTTCTTGACGTGAATCCTCATCTTCTCTTCGAGCGGGAGCGCGAAGAACCGCTTCGCTTCTTCGAAGGTGCCCTCGGTGAGCTCGCGCGGCAGCCCGTGATTCTTGATGTAGAAGAACCCCACCTTGCGGCAGGCATCGTCGAGCCGGTCTGCGACCTCTTCCATCGCCCGCCGCTCGCCACCAAAGAGCGGGCCGATATCGATCACGGGAATGTAACTGAAGGGCACATTCCTGACGCCTCGCGACGTCGCCTCGCCCCGCTCCGTGCTCACAGGCTCGCTTGCCATTCGATTGTCCGGATCACGCCAAACCCGTCGCAAGCGTCACTCTTGAACGACGACACTGTCAAGCCGAAACACCCCTCGCGGGGTGACTTCTACGCGATCCTGGAGCCTTCCGGCTGCGGCAAGGCAGAGACCCTTGCGCGTCATCCGCGATACCGACTGACGCGGAGCGCAATCAGGCTCACGGTGATCGTGATCGCCATGATGACCACGGCGACGACGTTGATCTGGGGCGTAATAACCTTGCGCAGCATGCCCCAGAGGAATGTGGGCAGCGTGTTGCCGCCGCCGATCGTAAAGAAGGTGATGATGAAATCGTCAAGCGAGAGCGCCATGGCGATGAGCGCGGCGCCGATGACCGTAGGCCGTGTGATGGGAAGTACGATCGTGAAGAAGACCCGAAGCGGTGAGGCGCCAAGATCGCGCGCGCTGTTGACGATGGCGTAGTCGAAACGCACCATGCGGGCATAGACGATCAGCATAACGAAGGGCTGGGTGAAGATGAGATGGCTCATAATCACCGTTGAAAGCCCGAGCTTGATCCCGACGCTGGTAAAATAGGTGAGCAGGCCGACGCCCAGCACAAGCGGCGGCACCATCACGGGGAGGGTAAAGAGTGACATCGTCAGCCCCGCAACCCGGGGGGGCGCGCGCGCCAGCCCCAGGGCCGCC
>JAPUJA010000103.1 GCA_027296525.1 Pseudomonadota bacterium
CTCTCTCCTTGGGGGTTTCGAACCATGAATGCGCGACTGGTCGTCATCAATTGCGCCGATGAGGCGGAGGCCGAGCATATCGCCCGTTCGCTCGTCGGCGAACGCTTGGCCGGCGCCGCGAACGTCTTGCCCGGAGTCCGATCGTTCTATCGCTGGCAGCAAGAGCTGGCACAGAGGCGCGAGACCCTCCTGTTCGTCAAGACGACCGAGGCGGTTCTCGAGCGGCTGATGGCGCGTGCGAAGGAGCTTCACAGCTATGAATGCCCTTGCATCGTGAGCCTTGCGATCGAGCGGGGCTATCCGCCTTACCTTCGCTGGCTTGAGGACGCCACGGACGGGTAGGAGCGCAGAGCCACGACGACGAAGAGTGCCCAAGCGCGAGCCTTACAGATGGTCTGGGGCAGATGGCCAGGGGCAGATGGCCAGGGGCAGATGGCCTGGGGCTTCGCTAGCGCCCTTCCCAAACCGGCGTGCGCTTTTCGAGGAAGGCGTCGATTCCCTCGGCCGCGTCGCGGGCGAGCATGTTCTCCGTCATGACCTCGCTGGCGTAGGCGTAGGCCTCTTCCAAGCCCATCTCCAGCTGACGATAGAAGGCCTCTTTTCCGATCGCCAGGATCATCGGCGATTTCGACGTGATTTTTCGCGTGAATTCGGCGACGGCCTCGTCCAGCCCGCCCGGCGGCACGACTCGGTTGACGAGCCCGAAGGCGGCGGCCTGCTCGGCACCGATGGCATCGCCCGTCAGCAGCATCTCCATCGCCTGCTTGCGCCCGACATTGCGGCTCAGAGCGACCATCGGCGTCGAGCAGAACAGGCCGATATGGACGCCCGGCGTGCAAAAGCGCGCCTCGCTCGAGGCCACCGCCAGATCGCACGTCGCGACGAGCTGACAACCGGCCGCCGCGGCCGAGCCCTGGACCCTCGCGATCACGGGCTTGGGCAGCTTGGTGATCGAGGTCATCACGCGGCTGCATTGGGCGAAGATGTCCTGGTAGAACCGGCGCTCGGGCTTCGCGCGCAACTCATTGAGGTCGTGGCCGGAACAGAAGACCGGGCCGTTCGCCGCGAGCACGACGGCCTGGACCGAGGCGTCATCCTTGAGCGCATCGAGCGCGGCCTGGAGCTCCTGGAGGAGTTCGCTCGACAGGCTGTTGCGGGTGTCCGGCCGGTTCAGAGTCAGCCTCGCCACGCCCTGGGCATCTTCGCGAAGCAGGATCGCCTCATTCGTCGAGGTCGCGGCACGCGCCCGTGCGGTCATTCCCGAAGCCTTTCACCTGGTCATCTTGTCGGGAAATTATAGCACCGGTGCCCATGGCTCCGCCAGGATTGCCGTCCGAGGGCCCGGCCCCGACTCATCCGCGCCGTTATGGTATTATATTACCGCCCTCGAAACGCCTGGAAAATAGCGGCTTTCCCGTTGACTAAGGGCAATATTGTGCAATACTCCGCGCTCCCGTGACGAGCCTCTCTCAACAGGAAGAACCTTCGCGCATGCGTGCCGTGCCGCAAATGAGAAGCTACTCGGCCAAGCCCTCCGAGATCGACAAGAAGTGGCTCCTGGTCGACGCCGAGGACGTCGTGCTGGGCAGGCTCGCCTCGATCATCGCCATGCGCCTGATGGGCAAGCACAAGCCGAGCTACACCCCGCATCTCGATTGCGGTGACAACGTCATCATCATCAATGCCGAAAAGGTGTGGCTCACCGGCCAGAAGCGGAGTCAGAAGGTCTATCACCGTCACACCGGCTATCCCGGTGGCATCAAGGAACGCTCGGTGGCGGACCTTTTGAGCGGACCCCGGCCCGAGCGGGTTGTCATCAAGGCGGTGGAGCGCATGATGCCCCACGGGCCTTTGGGCCGCCGGCAGATGAAGAACCTTCGGGTCTATAGCGGCGGCGACCACCCGCACGAGGCCCAGAACCCGGAGCCGCTCGACGTTGCAGCGATGAATCCAAAGAACAAGAGAAGGGCTTGAGAATGGCGGAAACAGGCGAAGCATCGGACACGCCCATCTCGGTCCCTGACTCGGTCCCGGTGACCCCATCGGAGTCAGCCGCCGCGCCCGTCGAGCCCAAGCGCGACGCCCAGGGCCGCTGCTACGCGACCGGCAAACGAAAAGACGCCATGGCCCGGATATGGCTCAAACCCGGCAGCGGCCAGATCACCGTCAACGGCCGGGATCAGAAGGTCTATTTTGCGCGTCCGGTGCTCAGGATGGTCATCAATCAGCCCTTCGCCGCGGTCAACCGAGCCGATCAATATGATGTGATCTGCACCGTCAAGGGCGGCGGCCTGTCGGGGCAGGCCGGCGCGGTTCGCCACGGCATCAGCAAGGCGCTCACCTTCTACGAGCCGGATCTGCGCAAGGTTCTCCGGGGGGGCGGTTTCCTCACGCGGGACGCCCGCGTCGTGGAGCGCAAGAAGTATGGCAAGCGCAAGGCCCGCCGCAGCTTCCAGTTCTCGAAACGTTGATCCCGCACAAGAACCGCCCCATGGTGTGACAAAGGGCGTCCAGGCGGGACGCCCTTTTTGATTTCCTGTAAACTGACGAGGCGATGACGGGGCGCCGGAGACGCGGAGACATGAAGAAGAACAAGGCGAAGATCGGCATCATCGGCGCGAGCGGATACACGGGCGCCGAGCTCGTTCGAATCTTGAGCTGCCATGACGGAGTCGAGATCGACCTGCTCACCGCCGAGCGCCGAGCGGGGCGTGAGCTCGCCAGCGTGTTCCCGCATCTCGCGCAACTCGCCCTGCCGCGGCTCGTCTCGCTCGACGACGCGAACTTCGAGCGCCTTGATCTCGTCTTCTGCTGCCTGCCCCACGGAAAGACTCAAGAGGTCGTGGCCGGGTTGCCGGCGGCGCTCAAGGTGATCGATCTCTCGGCCGATTTTCGCCTTGCCGATCCCGACATGTATGCGACCTGGTACGGTCACGCCCACCGCGCGCCCGAGCTTCAAGGCGAGGCGGTTTACGGGCTGACCGAATTCGCGCGCGCCGAAGTCGCGCCGGCTCGCCTCGTGGCCAACCCGGGATGCTACCCCACGGCGGCCCAGCTCGCCCTCAACCCGCTGCTCGAGCAAGCTCAAATCGAAACGCAAGACATCATCATCGACGCGAAGTCAGGTGTCTCGGGCGCGGGGCGCACCGCGAAGGAGGCCAATCTCTTTGCCGAGGTGGGCGAGGGCATTCACGCCTACGGCCTCGCCGGGCACCGCCACGCACCGGAGATCGAGCAGGGCTTAAGCCGCGCGGCGAAGACGCCGATCACGGTCAATTTTACGCCTCATCTCGTGCCGATGAACCGCGGCATCCTGGAGACCGTGTATGTCCGCCTCGCGAACGGCGCCGAGGTCGGCGAGCTCCGGGAAAGCTTGCGCCGGCGTTTCCAGGACGAAGCCTTCGTCCATTTGTGCCCCGAGGGCGTGGTTCCCGCGACGCGCCATGTGCGTGGCTCCAATCACTGCCTCATCGGAGTCTTCCGCGATCGCCTGCCGGGACGGGCGATCCTCATCGCGGTCATCGACAACCTGGTGAAAGGCGCTTCCGGGCAGGCGGTTCAGAATATGAATCTGATGTTCTCGCTTCCCGAGAGCACCGGGCTTCGCCAGGAACCGTTGTTTCCCTGATCGGGCCGTGACAGCGCTCATACTGCCATTTCGGGGCGTGACGCCGAGGGTCGCGGACGACGCGTTCATCGCACCCGGGGCGGTCGTCATCGGTGATGTCGAGGTCGGGCCCGAAGCCAATATCTGGTTTCACTCCGTTCTGCGTGGTGACGTCAATTCCATCCGCGTGGGTGCGCGGACGAGCATCCAGGACAGCAGTGTCGTGCATGTCAGCCGTGTGCGTTACGGGACGGAGATCGGGGCCGATGTGGTGATCGGACACCGGGCGATGATTCACGCTTGCGTGCTGGAGGACGGATGCTTCGTCGGCATGGGCGCGACCGTCATGGATGGCGCGGTGGTTGAAGGCGGCGCAATGATTGCCGCCGGCGCGCTCGTCACTCCAGGAAAGAAGGTCAAGCGGGACGAGCTTTGGACGGGCACGCCCGCGGCCTTCAAGCGTGAACTCACGAAAGAAGAGCGTGCCTACATGGCCGAATCCGCCGCCCGCTATGTCGCGCTCGGCCGGGAGTACCGGCGAAACCTGGCTTGATCACTTAACCGAGCACGTAAGAGCCGGGCGCATCGCCAAGCGGCTCGAGCCGGCCTTCGCCCGGCTGGCGGGCTGTCACCTCCTTGCCCGAGCGGCGTCTGTTCCAGCGCTCCCAGTCCGGCCACCAGGAGCCCGGATGTTTCTTGGCCGCCGCGAGCCAGGCGGCCGGGTCTTCGGAAGTGACGGTCCCCGTCCAGTAGGCATACTTCCCCGACGCCGGCGGGTTTATCACGCCCGCGACATGGCCCGACGCCGCGAGCACATAGCGCACGGAGCCTCGATAGAGCCCGCACGCCGCGAAGGTCGCCTCCCAGGGCGCGATGTGGTCCTCCTTCGCCGCCAGGATATAAGCAGGCTGTTTGATCTTGGTAAGGTCGATCGCGACGCCGTCCAGCTCGATGCCGCCGGGCTCGCGGAGCTTGTTCTCCAAATACATGTTGCGAAGGTAGAAACTGTACATCGCCGCGGGCATGCGCGTGCCGTCGTTGTTCCAATAGAGAAGGTCGAAGGGAAAAGGCTCCTTGCCCAGCAGATAGTTGTTCACCACGAACGACCAAATGAGATCGTTGGCGCGCAACATGTTGAAGGTTTTCGCCATCGCCTCCTTGTCGAGATAGCCTTTTGCGCCTATGCGCTTTTCGAGGCTGGCCAGCTGTTGCTCGTCGATGAAGACGGCGAGATCGCCGGGATTCTCGAAATCAACGAGGGAGGCAAAGAACGTGGCGGCCTTGATCCGGCCGTCCTTCTTGGCCGCCATATAGGCGAGCGTGGCGGCAAGAAGCGTGCCGCCCAAACAGTAGCCGATGGCCGTGATCTCCCGCTCCCCCGTCGCCTGTTCGATCGCATCCAACGCGGCCAACGGCCCTTCCTTCATGTAGTCGAGGAAATTCTTTTGTGCGTGCCGTTCGTCGGGATTGACCCAAGAGACGATGAACAAGGTGTAACCCTGCTCGACCACCCACCGGACGAAGGAATTCTTGGGGCGTAAATCGAGGATGTAGTACTTGTTGATCCAGGGCGGAACGACGAGGAGCGGGCGTCGATACACGTCTTCCGTCGTCGGGGCGTACTGGATGAGCTCCATGAGATC
>JAPUJA010000104.1 GCA_027296525.1 Pseudomonadota bacterium
GGGGCAGCACTCAGGATCGCGCCCTGGCCGCCGACATTCAGCGAATGGAATGCGGGCGTATTTAAAGATAGCCCTGTCGCCGTTTAAGGCCCCCTACATGGCGAGACACGCAAGCGCCAGTACCCCTCTCCATAATGGCTCTGTTATGCCTGGATCATCATGCAGGCTCACCCAGCCTCGGGAGGCACATGCCGACACGCATCCCTGTGAAACAGGCGATCCTCAAAGGCTGCGATTAACGCACACGCGCCGAGGGGCGTGGGGGGGCGGCACCCTCTAGGAGTGACAGCCACGTTGACAGCCAACAGGGTAATACGCCCCCGTACGCGCTGGACACGCTGTAACGATAGACGGCAGACTTCCGTGCATCACAGCACGCGGTGATACGGTATGAACAAGGCTCCTTCGGATTGTGGATCTGGAGGTCGGGGGTTCAAGTCTCCTCGCTCGCCCCAGTTTTTCAGATACTTATTGTTTTCGAAGATGGACACCTTTCGCCGGGTAAGCGCCGGCGAATCGGGTGGGAGCGGGGGGCTGAAAAGCTCCCGCCTCGAAGCGGATGCGCCCGCAAGCCATCCCACCGCTCCCGCGAGACCGGAGCGGAAGGGCATCGTGAGCGATAGAAGCCCTGGGCGGGTCAGGTTTTTTGCGTGAAATTGAGGATGCCGAGCATGCGGTCGATACGCGTCCCATCGTCGCTGAGCGGCATGACGGCGAGCCGGTAGGCGAGCGTCTCCGCCTCGCCGGCGGTGCCGGACTCCATGGCCGGGTGCTTGGTGTTCGTCGCCATCTCGATGAGAGCGACCATGTGAGCACGGATTTCCGGCGGCAGGCAGTCGGCGATCCGCTTGCCCCTGGGGTTGCTTCCGCAGAATTCCCTCAGCTTCGAGCCGGTCCGGCTGACGACGCTGTCCGGGATGGCTTCCGCAAGATCGACGACGAAGGCGTGGCGCCAAATCCCGGGGATCCTCATGGGGTCGATCTCGCCGGCGGAAGGGAAGTCGCGCGGCCCCTTCAGCCACTCCCAGTAGGCCAGCGCCTCGTCGACGGCGCGGCGATTCTTTAGAGGCACCTTTTGTGCGGTGCGGGCATCCGGCTCGGGAGAATTGAGCTCGTCCTTGGGCTCGTCCATGGCGACGGTCCCTTCGTCTTTAATCTTTCGTCGTGCTGCTCATACGGACAGGGACGCATCCAAGCATAACCCCGCCGACCCTTAAATAAACCCTTTATTCGGCGTTTCCCGATGCGACCGGGCCGGACGTCGGCGCCCTCTGCGTCACGCGGGACAGAGCTGCATTGTGAGTGGCGCAAACCCTGGATGTGGATCGAAATGATCTAAGCGATAAGCTTAGGCTGAGTGGGAGATCCGAGAATGGCCATAAGGATACTGGCAGGCATCGCGGCGATCATATGGCTCGCCGGCTTCGGTCATCCGGGCGCGCAGGCGCAGGGAGACTTGTTCGGGGGCGTCAAGGACCTTTTAGCAAGGTTGGCGATCAGCCCATCGACTTGACAACGCCGAGCGAGGAGGACGCTTCCGGCAGCGGGAACACGAGCGCTACTTCGGCGATACAGCAATCGTCCTTGACGGATCGCGAGATCGGGAGCGGGCTGCGTGAAGCGCTCCGGATCGGGACGGAGCGAGTCGTCGATAGCCTCGGGCGAACCGACGGCTTTAACCTCGATCCCGAGATGCATATCCCGCTGCCCAAGACACTCGCGAGCGTGCAGTCGGCCTTGAAGACGCTCGGCATGTCCGCGCTCGTGGACGATCTGGAGCTGCGCCTGAATCGCGCGGCCGAGATCGCGACGCCAAAAGCGAAGGAGCTCTTCTGGCAGGCCATCGAGCAAATGACCCTTTCGGACGTCCGAACGATTCTCAACGGCCCGGATGACGCGGCCACCGAGTATTTCCGGGGCAAAATGTCGCACCCGCTTGCCGAAGCCATGCACCCGGTCGTCGATGAATCACTGGGCGAGGCCGGCGCGGTCCAGGCCTATGACCGGATGATGGGGCGGTACAAGACGATTCCCTTCGTGCCGGACGCGAAGGCCGATCTGACGACGTACGTCTTGGAAAAGGGGATCGACGGGATTTTTTATTATATCGGCAAGGAAGAGGCGGCGATCCGGCGCGATCCCGTGAAACGGTCGACGGAGCTGTTGCGGCGCGTGTTCGGGGCCGTCTAGGAGGCCTGAGGTCCTGCGGGCGAAACGCGATCCGGGCGCAATCTCAGCGCTTGGCCGCGGGCCGTTCGGGCGGCTCGAACCAGCGGCCGGCCTGGGCGACGGCGGCGAGATGGGTGAGCGTGACCGGATGGCGGCCGAGCTCGCGGAGCCATCGGGGTTGCCAGAAGAGCCAAAGTGGGTTGGAGCCCTCGGGCCCGAAATGACGGTGAAAGTCGATCCCGGAGAGATCGACCGCGAAGCGCTTGGCGAAGGCCTCGATAAACTCCGCCGCGTCGTCGCCCGTGATCCCCAAATCTTCTTCCAAGCGCGAATGCGGGGCAAGCTTTTTTGCCGGGCAATTTTGATGCTGGCTGAGAAAAGCGGTGATCGCCGCGATCCGATCGGCCTCGCTGGTCATGAGCCGGCCGCCGTGCGCTCGCCTAGGGCCGAACCTCGACATAGTTGATGATGCGCTCGATGCCTTCGGTTTCGCGCACCACTTGCAGCGCCTTGTCGAGTTCCGGTTGGGAACGCGCCCGGCCCAGAAGGTAGATGGTCCGGAAGGGGTCGGCGGCGACACGAAAATTCACATCGGCGACGCCGCCCGTACCGATCAAGTTGATCCCGACCTTCGCGTCGAGCGCCATGACGTCGGTCCAGTTGAGGAGCTTGACCTTCTCCTGTTCCTCCTCGCTCATGTAGGTCGCGTGCCAGTAGAGCACCTTGACGCCTTCCACGGCCTCCACCCGGGTCTTGAACTCCTCGTAGAGCGCCTCGTCGTCGAACAGGCCGACGACGAGCAGCCTCTGCTCGTAGATGTCGGTCGAGGCCTTGAGGGTTTCGAGGTCCGCCATGATGCCGTTGACATCCAAGACGATCCTGTTGTCCTCGACGATATCGGCACTGCTCCGCGCCTCGACGACCCGCTCGATCAAGGTGATCGGCACCTCGCATCCGTAAAGAACGAGGCCCAGAAGAACGAGGACGAGCATGCGGCTCTTGGTATGAATATTCACCTGAATGATTCCTTGCACGCTGTTTCCCAGACCACCCCGCCGTGCCCGGATGAGGCACCCGGAAGGCCCCAACTCTAGCCGATTTGGGAAGGCGGAGGGGAGGGACCTTGGGATTCCCGAAGGAGGCCGGCAGCTTCGCCTCCGGGTCCGCCGCGACGGACGAGCATTGTGAGCGGGGCCGGGGGCACGCTATTCTCCTCTCCGGGCGTCCGTGATCGCCAGGGGAGCGAGATCGTTTCGTCCGCCTTCCAACGATCCAGAGGATCACCCCATGAACAGTTTTGCGCTCATGGCCCGCTTCAACGGCTGGGCCAACGGCGTGCTCTACGGCAGCGTCGCCGAGCTCTCCGAGGAGGCCTACAAGGCGGAGCGGAAGGCCTTCTTCGGTTCGATTCACAACACCCTCAACCACCTTCTGGTGGTCGACCGCTTGTGGGCCGCGCGCATCGAGGAGGTCGAGCACGGCATTCAGAGCCTCGATCAGATCCTTTTCGAGGATTTCGAGTCCTTGCGCGCCGCGAGAGACCAGGAGGACAAGCGATTGATCGCGCTCGTCGAGCGCCTCGGCGACGAAGAGCTCGCGACACCCGTTGCCTATCGCCGAATGACCAACAACGGCACGAACAAGACGCGGCGCGACCACATGCTACTCACGCTCTTCAATCATCAGACGCACCATCGCGGGCAGGTGCACGCCTTGCTCACGCAGCAGGATGTATCTCCGCCCCCTTTGGACGTTATCGACTTCCTCGAGGAGATCGGCCTCAGTTGAAACCGCATTGCGGCACGACGGGGATGACCGTCCTTATTACAGGGATAAGAGATTAATGAAGATGGCTGGCTTCGCGGAGGCTTATCGTTTTCTTCAATGGCCGCTCGGCGGTCAGAAGGAGGTCGCGAGATAATCACCCTCATGCCGGGTTTCACCCGCCTCCGGCTCGGCACGGCGCGTACCCTAACGCCCAGACAGAACGTAATAGGCAACGAGCGCGGCGACCCCCGCGAGCACGACCCAGATGAGGAAGCCGGAACCGCCAAGAAATTGGTCGGGGGCCATGCTCGTGTCATCGCCCCTTCTTAAGAATACTCTGATCAGCCAGACGAGTCCGCCGGCAAGGACGACGCCGAGGAGGACGCTCACTTCGACGC
>JAPUJA010000105.1 GCA_027296525.1 Pseudomonadota bacterium
TTGCCGCGCGGGAACGAATCGATGGCGAACGCATCGATGCCCAAATCCGCCTCGCCCGCTCCGGCGCCGAGGGAGCGATCTCCGATCAGATCGAAGCCGAAAAGCGGAACGCTACGCTCGGCCGGGAGCATGGCGCGCGTCATCATGCTCTCGGCGATCGTCGGGCTCGCCCTCTGGCTCGCCCGCAAACCGAGCCGGGACGCCGGGGCGTTCGTCGAGCGTTGTCTGCTCCTGGCGGCGGCCGTCTTCCTCTTGAGCCCCGCTCAGTTCCCTTGGTACGGGCTATGGTTCCTGCCGCTTCTCGCGCTCCGCCCTCGCCTTTCCCTGCTCCTGCTCGCCGCGCTCCTGCCGCTCTATTACCTGCGTTTCCACTTCGAGGCGCGTGACGCCGTTTCCGTCTTCGATCAAGGCATCGTCTGGCTCGAATATGTCCCCGTCTGGGCGTTGCTCGCCTGGGAAGGGTGGCGCGCCCGCAAGGGTGCGGCGGCTCCGCCGGCGAAATATCTCTACCCGCCGCCATGAGACGTGAGACGCGGATCGGTGTGGTCATCCCGGCGCTCGACGAGGAGCGCGCGCTGCCGAAAGTGTTGGGCGCGCTGCCCGATTGGATCGACGAATTGATCGTCGTCGATAACGGCTCGAGCGATCGCACGGCCGAGGTCGCGCGCGCGAGCGGCGCGCGGGTGGTGGTGGAACCGCGCCGCGGTTACGGGGCGGCCTGCCGCGCCGGCATCGCGGCGCTCGATCGGCCCGGTGTGGTCGTCTTTCTCGATGCCGATGCGAGCGACGACCCGAGCGAGATCGGCCGGCTGGTCGATCCGATCCTGCTCGAGGGCGCCGACCTGGTGATCGGATCGCGCGTGCTCGGGGACGCGGAGCCGGGCGCGCTCACCCCCGTCCAGCGCGCGGGCAACCGCCTCGCCTGCGCGCTCATCCACGCCTTCTGGGGGGTTCGGTACACGGATCTCGGGCCGTTCCGCGCGATCAAGCGATCGGCGCTCGAGCGGCTCAAGATGGCCGATCAGGGCTTCGGCTGGACGGTCGAGATGCAGGTCAAGGCCGCACGGGCCGGGCTCGCCGTCACGGAGGTTCCGACCCGCTACCGGCGCCGTATCGGAGTCTCTAAGATATCGGGCACGGTGAGCGGGACGGTTCGCGCGGGCGCCAAGATACTTTATGTGATATTCCGAAGCCTGCTTTCCCCGAAGAACTCAAGGGCCGGACGGCCCGGCGAGAACGCTCGGGGCCGCTAACCCGGCGAGGAAGATCGAGGCAAGGGAATGGTGATGACGAAACGGGCGGCGACACTCACTGCCGTTTTGGCGATTCTCATCGTGGCGGGATGCGGCGATTTCAGGCTCGACCGGGCGGATGCGATCGGCAATCCGGTCGAGGGCTATCTCAAGGATCCGGCGACCGTGGTCGCAAACGTCGATTGGTCGCAAGCTCAGCGAGTCGACGCGACGGTCGAAGGCTATCAGATCGGCCCGGAGCGGCTCACCTTCCAGCAAGGCCAACCCTATCGGCTGAGGCTCGAAAACAACTCCAACTACACCTGCTACCTCGCCTCCGAGAACTTCTTCAAGAACATCGCCGTCCAGAAGCTCGTCACGCCGACGGGTGTGAAGACCATTCCCTATTACGAGGAAATCTCGATCACGCCGGGCGAGGTGAAGGAGCTCTTCTTCGTGCCGGTAAAGGATGGGATTTTTGAGGCCGAGTGCGCGTCGATCGGCCATACCGTCTTCGGCGGGAGCATGACGATCAGCGTCGCGCGCACCGCGGGCTATGCCATGCCGGTGATCGCCGGCGGCGCGCTCAGCAGCGCCAACCCCGAAGAGGTCAAGCAGACGATCCGCCTAATACAGTCGCAGAGCATCCGAACCGCCAACCGCGCCCAACTCGAGCGCATCAAAGTCGACGTCGTCGAGTTCATCCGGCTCATCCGCGAGCGCGAAGCCGAGCTCGACGCCGCGGGCGAGTGACCCAAGGGTCAGTGACCCAAGGGCCAGTGCCCCAGGGGTCAGCAACCCGCCGGTTCACCGATGGGTTGAAGCGCGGCGGCGGGGTAGTGCCTCAGTTTGAAATTGGTCGGCATCGACAAGGAAATCCTAAAGCCGCTTCGCGAAGCTGAGCTCGTGGCCGTCCGGATCGGTAATGTGGAAGTAGCGTTCCCCCCATTCGGCGTCGCGCGGGCTCGTATCGGGCTTGAGCCCCGCCGCGAGCGCGCGTTCATGAATGGCGTCCACGTCGCTCACATGGAAGATCACCCGCCCCCACCAGGACCATTTCTTCTCGGGCGCCTGGCTGGTGAGATTGAGATAGCAGTCTCTCCCCGCGAAGCTCGTGAAGGGGGCGTCCGCGCCGCCATAGGTGAGCCGGAACCCGAGCGCGGAGTAAAATTCGACGGCGCGCGCCATGTCGTGGCTCGCAAGCGTGATCGCGTCGATCGACTCGATCTCGGCCGGCAACTCGCGTCCCCCATCGCCTGCCTCCGCGGTCATCGCCTTGCCATGACAATTACGATGCCTCAGGGCCGGCGCGCGATGAAATCGATCTCGACCCGCGCGCCGTCGGCGAGCGCGGTCACCCCGACGCAGGTCCGCCCCGGCAGGCGGTCTTCGGCGAAATAGCTCCGGTAGAGCTTGTTCATCGCCGCGTAATCCTCCTTGAACTCGGTGAGATAGACGCGCGCGAACACCACATGCTCGAGGCCAAGGTCGAGCCCGCGAAGGATGAACTGTAAATTGTCGAACACCTTGCGAGTCTCGGCCTCGATGCCGACGGGCAGAGGCGCGCCGGCCTCCCCGCTGGCGATCTGGCCCGTGACGAAGAGCCAGCCGTCGGCTTCGACCGCGTGGCTGTAGGGCGCGACCGGCTCCGGCCCGCCCGGAATCCTATGGCAGATGGCTGTCATGTTCCGTGACCCTCCGGTCGCGATGCGGCGCGCCGCCGTTCTCCCGGGCGAGCTTAGTCCATCCAGCCTGGGCTTTCACTCACGCGATAGAGCGGCATCTCTTTGAGGGTCAGAAAGACGACTCGGGCTCGGTCAGGAAGGCCGCTTCTTCTGCCGTCGAGTCCCGCCCGAGAATCTCATTGCGGTGAGGGAAGCGACCGAAACGCTCGATGATCTCCAGATGGCGCGTGGCGAGGCGAACCGATTCCCGCACCAAGGGGTCGTCGCCGAGCGCCTGGAAGAGGGCAACGCCCCGGCGCTGATCCTCCAATCTCTCGCTGTGCTCGAAGGGCGTGTAGAAGAAGACCCGTTCGAGCAATGTCATTTCTTGCTCGAAGCCGCGCGCGACCGCATCCTCGGCGAGTTGGAGCGCGCGCGCGTCCGTCGCGAAGGCTCGAGGCGTCCCGCGATACAAGTTGCGCGGAAACTGATCGAACAGGAGGATGAGCGCGAGACATCCTCGCGCGTCTTCCGCCCAGCGCTCGAGCTCGCCGGCCGCGGCGCGCTCACAGGCGCCCGTGAAGCGCGCTCCGATCTCGGCGTCGAATTCCGGCGTCGATCGCCACCAGATCTCCCGCCTCTCGCCGTATTCGGCCTCGCCGGGGCGGGCGAACCAAAAGCTGAGGATGTCGTCGATCTCGGCCATTCAATCGCGGGTTCAAGACCTTCCGGCGTCCACGCGAGCGAGGCCGATGGGGCCTCAAGGGCGCTGGCGCGGCGT
>JAPUJA010000106.1 GCA_027296525.1 Pseudomonadota bacterium
TTGCCCGGAGCCCAAAGCGAGAGAAAGCTGGAACGGCGTCCTCTCGCCGTCGCTGAGCTTCAGCCTGTCGATCGTCGAAAGAAGCGCCGCCGCGGGCTCGGGCAGGGCTTCGAGCCGCGTCGCGTCGGGCCGCAGCCCCTCGAGGAGGAGGCCGTCCGGCGCCTCGATCACGAGCCCGTCCGGGGCGCTCGCAAGCGTGACCCGGCCCTGGAGCGCGCCGGCCCGGCCCAAGCCCTCGAGCGCGAGTTCCTCGAGCGCGATCTCGAGCGTGCCGTCGATGGTCGCGAGCGCGAGCCACTCCGCCGGGCTTCGCTCGCGCCGCTCGGTGAGCGCGAGAGCGTCGTGGAGCTCGACGCCGAGGCCGAAGGTGGCGCGCCCGCCGCCGACGCGCGCGTCGGGTAGAAGCGTCTGGATCATCGCGCCATCGAACGCACCCTCCGCCGTTACATGAACGCCCAGCGGCCGTGCCGAAGGATCGCCCGTCGCGTGGAGCGAGAGCCGGCCCTCGGGCCAGGCGAGGGAGGCCTCGGCCTCGGCGACGCCCTCGTCGAAGCGAAGTTCGAAGCGTCCGGGCTCGAAGGCGGTGCCCGCCGCATCCAGGCTCGTGAATTCAAACGCGGCGGATAGCCGATCGACGCCGTCGGGCGATCCCTCGAAGCCGAGCGTGCCCGTGAGCCCGGCGAGCGTCGCGATCTCGTGGCGGATCGCACCCTCCGTGACCGTGAGCGTCGCGCCGACGGCTCCTTCGCTGTCCATCACGGCACTGAGCGTTCCGGCGAACCCGCCCATGTCACCGTCGAGACGCAGGCCGAGTTCGGCCTCGAGGCCACCCTCGGCATCGCCCCGCGCCGTGCCGTCGAACTCGAGAGTGGCGGGCCCGGCCGGCGTCTCGGCTTCGATTCGCGCGCCTTCGAGCCGAAGCCGGTCGAAGGGCAGGAGCGGCACGGGGATCTCGCCCTCGGACTCCTGCGCGCTCAAGGATTCGAGGCCCGGGATGGTGAGGCCCTCTTCACCCCACCGGGCGCGAAGATGCAGATTACGTATCAGCGCGTCGCCGATCCGCCCCCGACGGAGCGCGGCGAGGTCGTAGCGGAGCTCGATGACGTCGGCGCTCAAGCCCGTTCCGAGCCGGAGATCGCGAAGGGTGAGGCCCGTGAAGTCGAGCCGCGTGATCTCGAAACGCGCGGGCTCGATTCCCTGTTCGGCGAGCAGATGCCGGCCGGCCCACTCGGCGAGCGGCAGGCGGGCCAGCCAGAGCCCGACGAGAAGCAGCGCCAGGAGGGCGAGGGCGATGAGCGGTATCCGCCACCAGCGGCGCTTGGGCGATGGGGGCTGATCGGGCATCACCGTCGAGCATAGGAAATGTGCCGCCTCCTGGCGACGGGCGTTTTCGGATCGAGGCGCTCGCGCTATCCTCCCCCCTTGCCTCGCGCCGTCGCACCGCGCTCCCCGGTGATCGGCGCGCTCGGAGGAATCGCTCCATGTGGACCCGGTTCGCTTTCGTGCTCGGCGTCTTTCTTGTTTTCGCGACGCCGCTTCGGGCCGACGTCGATGCGGGCTACGACGCGTTCGAGCGGGGCGACTTCGATGCGGCCTTGCGCCACTGGCTCCCGCTCGCAGAAGCGGGCGACGCGACGGCCCAATACAACCTCGGCGTCATGCATGAGCACGGGCTGGGATTTGCGCGCGATTTCGATCGCGCGGTCGTGTGGTATGTCGCCGCCGCCGAGAACGGCAAGGCGGAGGCGCAACACAGGGTTGGTGAGCTGCTTGCCGACGGCTATTGGGGCGATTACGACTTCGCGGAAGCCGCGAACTGGTACCGTCTCGCGGCCGAGCAAGGCCACACGGTCGCGAGCCGCGAGCTCGGCATCCTCTATGCGCAGGGCCGTGGCGTGCCGCGGGACCGCAACGAAGCGGTGCGCTGGCTGGGCGAGGCTTCGATCGATGGCGATGCGGAGGCCGAGGCATGGCTACGCCGACTCATGGCCGACGACCCGACCGTGAAAAAAAGCGTCGCTAACCGCAGCGTTGAGCTCGACGGGCCTCGCTGCGAAGGCGATTTTCCGGCGGATTACAGCGTCGACGTGTCCATCGAGATCCCCACCTCGCCCATCAATCACGAGCTCAGTCTCGCCGAGCTCAATGATCGCGTTTTCGAGGAACGCGGCGATACCTATGCGGGGATGACGGCCTACGGCCTCGAATACAAAATCGCTCCCGAATATTTCTTCGTGTCTCGCGGCGGCGCGTATTGTCTCTGGCTGGGCGGCTTCGACGTCGAGCTCCGCTACACCACCTTGCAAATCTACATCGCGAAGGAGTACCGGCCCGGTTCATGCCCGTACCAGGAACTCCTGCAACATGAGAGGGATCACGTCCTCGTCGCGGAGCAGGTCCTGAAATATTACGTGCCGCGCGTCAAGGCGACGCTCCGTTCGCGCCTGATTCCCACGGGCCGCGCGCCCCTCTTGGTCGATTCGCCGGACGAGGCGACGCGCGCGCTCGAAGATCTGTTCGCGACGCTGCTCGAACCTCTTTTTACCGAGATGGGCGATACCCTCGAGCAACGGCAGTCCGAGCTCGATACGCGGGAGGAATATGATCGCCTTTACGACCGTTGTGTGAACCAGCTCGATTGAACGGCGCCCGAGGGTTCGTCCGATTCGCGTTTCGTCTTGGGTTTTTTCAAATCGTCATCGCGGGCGGCGGACGGGGACGAAGAACCAGACGAGACAGGCGGCCTGTAGGGCGAGAAAGACACCGAAGCCGGTGCGGTAGGCTTCGGCCGGATAGCGCCCGCCCGGTCCGCTCGGCCAGAGGTCGATGATTTCGCCGATGCCGTACTGGATCGCGAAGGCGCCCGTGAACACCAGAACATTGAGACTTGTGTTCACGCGGCCCGCGAGATCGAGGGGAAATGCGCGCGAGAGGTGGACGTAGGCGAGGGTCATCATGCTTCCCGTGACCCCGAAGGCGGCCCACATCCAGAGCCTGGTCGGGTCGAGCTCGAAGGCGATCGCGGCCTCGACGAGCATGAAGAGCATGGCGCCAACGATCATGATCCGGTCCAAACGCTGGCCCCGGCGCTCGAGCAGGGTTACGAGCGTTCCGATGGAGGCATAACCCGCGGCCATCGAAGCGGTGCCGATCAGCAGATAAAACGCGACATCCGGGCGCTCGAGGGCGGCCACGTCTTTGAGCCAAGGTCCGGCCCACAGGCTCAGGATCGCCATGTAGCTCCCGAGCGCGCTCGCCACGATGGGGCTGACGCGCCAGAATTCCCTATCGCGGAAGACGGTCGCGAGACCCGCGAGTTGCAGCGCGAGCGGGGTCGGCTTTGCGCGCCCGCGCCGTTCGGGAACCACGAAGAAGATCGCAAGCGCGACGAAGAGGACCGCCACCCCGGCGCCCAGGAAGACCTCGCGCCAATGGACGATCTCGAACAGCGCCTCGAGCGGCGCCGTGGCCGCCATCGCCCCGAGCCCGCCGATGGCGAGGGTGCAGCCGTTCAGGAGCGGCCAGCGCGCCGGCGGAAACCAGAGCGTGATCGCCTTGAACGAGGACATCAGCCCGCCCGACATGCCAAGCCCCATGAGCGCACGCCCGAGCGTGAGGGTCGTTGCGCTTTCGCCGACGTGAAACAGGAAGCAGCCTATCGCCGCGACGAAGAAGAGCGCGGCCTGCACCCGGCGCGCGTCGAAGCGGTCGAGCAAGAGGCCGAGCGGCAGCTGGGCAGCGGCGAAGGTCAAGAAGAAGGCCGAGGTCAAGAAGCCGAGGTCGGCCGCGCTCAAACCCAGCTCGTGGACGAGCCGGGGCGCGATCAAGGCGTTCACGACGCGCAAGAAGTCGGACAGGAAGAAGCCGCAGGCGAACGGCGCGAACACGAGGAGGAGCGCGCGCGAGGTTCCGAGCGGCGCGTGGGGATCGCGGGCGTTCAGGGGTGTCGTGCCGCTGGCCATGGTGGGCAGGGGAGCCGATCGCGCAGGCGCGCGGCGCCCCTCAATCCATGAACTCGCCGCGGTCGACGTGGAGCGTCTGCCCGGTGATGTTCTTGGCCGCGTCCGAGGCGAGGAAAAGGAAGGCGGAGGCGATGTCCTCGGGCTCCATCAGCCCGCCCATCGCCTGAAGGTTCACCGCCTCGTCGATCAGCTCCTGCTCGCTGCGCCCCTGGAAGCGCGCATCCTCGCGCACCGGCTCCATGGCGCCTTCGGTGCGTACCCAGCCCGGGCAGACGGCGTTGACCGCGATCCCTTCGGGCCCGAGCTCTTTGGCGAGCGCGCGCATGAAGCCGAGGACGGCGTGCTTGGAGGCGACATAGGCGGAGTAGTTCGCCGCCGCGCTCTTCGACCAGACCGAGGCCGTGAAGACGATGCGCCCGCCCGCCTCCATCCGCTTCACGGCCTCGCGGGTGACGTAATAGGTCCCGAGCACGTTGACATCGAACACCCGGCGAAAGGTCGCTTCGACCTCCTCGCCCGGCGCCCGGATCGGGGTGATCGGTTGAATCCCCGCGTTGTTGACGAGGATGTCGAGGCGCCCCAAGGGCGCGATCGCCTGCGCCACGGCGGCGCGGTCTCTGATGTCGCACTGAAGCGCGTCGACCCTTGCGCCGGTCTCGCGCGCGATCGCTTCTGCCGCCTCGTAGATCGCGTCCGCTTCGGACAGGATGGTGAGGCGGGCGCCCGCTTCGGCGAAGCCCTTGGCTGCCGCGAAGCCGATGCCGCGATTCGCCCCGGTGACCAAGACGCGCTTTTTCTCGAGACCCGTCATTCCCTCCCCGTTCGCCGCCTTCATTCAAGGGCCCGCGCGGCGAGCGCAAACTATACCCGGCGCTCTCGAGCGTCCAGGGCGGGACATCTCAAAAGATAAGGGCGTCAAAAGATAAGGGCGGTGGTGCGCGCGAGGCACCACCGCCCGGGTCAAGAGAGCACATCCCGGCTTCGTCAGGTGAATGGGTCGCCGGGAGCTGGCGGCTTTGCTCTCTTAGAGGTTCATCACTTGCGGAGCGCGTCGGGCAGGAAGAGGAGGCTGTCCTGATCCTCGCCCAGCGGCATGTGGCAGTCGATGCAGAAGCCGACATTCTTCGCGCCGATGCCGCGGGTTTTGCCCACCACATTGCCGTTCGGCATCATGAGGGTGTAGCGCCAATCGCCGCTTTCCGGGTTCCAGCCGGGGGGCATCTTCTCCATGACGAAGAGCGGGCCCGCCACCACTTGGCCGTTGCCTTTGATGGCGAAGCTATCCTTGGCGATCGCGCTGCCTTGTGGCATCGCGCCGACGTTTTCGTATTTGCCGTACGCCTTGCGTCCCGTACCGTTGACGTAGTTGTTCACGTAGCGTCCGCCATGGGTGTCGGAGACGTAGGGCTGGGTGTTGAAGCTCTTCCACTCCTGATAGACGCCGGCCACCGGATAACCGGAGTTCATATACCCCGCCTTGAGCGAGCCCTTGATGCAGGCATAGGCGTCCATCGCTTCGCATGGCGTGAGCTCGGGCGAAGCGCCCGCGCCACAGGGTCCACAGGGACCGCACGGGCCACAGGCGCCGCAAGGGTTGCACGCGCCGCAGGGGCCGCACGGCCCGCACATTTTCGCGGCGCAAGGATTGCAGGGGTTGCAGGCACCGCAGGGTCCGCACGGGCCACACGCCCCGCAGGCCCCACAGGGTCCGCACGGCCCGCACATCTTGGCCGCGCAGGGGTTGCAGGCGATGCGTGGTACATAACACTCGCTCGCCATGCCACCCGCGCCACACGGTCCGCACGCGCCACACGGTCCGCACGCGCCACAG
>JAPUJA010000107.1 GCA_027296525.1 Pseudomonadota bacterium
ATCCTTTCGCCAGCCGGTGAGCAAGAGGTCCTCGCTCCAGGAGGGCGCCTGGGCCGAGAGCGAACGGTCGGCGCCCAACACGAAGGAGGCGCCGTCGAAGACGAGCTCGTCCTGCCCGCCCACCTGATTGACATAGATGAGCGGGAGGTTCGCCTCGGTCACCCGGGCGACCGCGAGGCTTAGGCGTTCGTCCACCTTATCGAGCTCGAAGGGTGAGCTATTGATCACGATCAGTATCTCGGCACCGCATTCGTCGAGGCATTCGGTGACTTCGCCGGCCCACATGTCCTCGCAGACCATGACCCCGAGGCGAGCGCCGCGGAACGGAATGGGCCCCGGGAGCGGTCCGGGCGCGAACACGCGCTTTTCGTCGAACACGCCGTAATTCGGCAGATCGTATTTGGAGCGCGTCGCCGCGATGGCGCCTCCCTCGAGCAGCAGGGCGGCGTTGTGAAGTTTGCTCCCTTCACGCCACGGCACGCCGAGGAGCATGGCCGGGCCGCCGTCCGCGGTATCCTTCGCCAAGTCTTCGAGCGCGCGCCGGGTCGCTTCCTGAAACATCGGCTTCAGCACCAGATCCTCGGGCGGATAGCCGGTGACGATGAGTTCCGAATAGACGACGAGATCGGCACCCCCCGCCGCCGCCTGGGCACGCGCCTTTCGGACCATCCCGATATTGCCTTCGATATCGCCGACGGTCGGGTTGAGTTGCGCGAGCGCAATCGTCAACGATTCGGTCATGGTCGACTGTTCTTGACGAGAGAGCTGGAGGTGACAGTAGGGAGCGCCAAAATGGCTGTCAATTGCGTCCCCGGCCGGACGCGGCGCTCCCGTGGCCGTCGCGGAGCAGGAACTCCCGTCCCACCTTCACGAGCGGTTCGCCGTCATAGGCGACGATATCGGCGGTGGCATAGGTGTCGGCCCAGCTCTCCGGCAGGTAGGAGCCTGTGCCGATCACGTCGATCGGTGCACCGACGCTCGCCATCACCTTGCACTTCGCCGGGTCGAAGCCGGAACTCGCGACGATCGTCGCCCGCTCGATACCCGCCTCGTCGAGCGCGTCGCGCAGATGAAAGATCGCGGCGGCCGAAACCCCGGTGCCCACGAGCCAGCGCAGCTCGTTCTCGGTGCGATACTGGCGGATCGCATCGCGCGCGTGCCGCTCGAGCACCGCGTAGGACTTCGCGATGTCGAGACCCTCGACATAGCGACCGCCGTGGGTGTCGATCCGCAACCCCAACCGTCCCGCCTCGACGAGATCGGGAAAGCGCCGGCAGACCGCGAGCGCGTCGCTGATCTCGTGGCCGAAATAGTCGATCAGAACGATCAGATCGTCGTTCGGATAGGTCTCGTGGAACATCTCGGCCGCGCGCACGGACGAGCCCGCATAACCGATCAAGGCATGGGGCATCGTGCCCATGCCGGCCTGATTCCCGAAGTAATGAGCGGTCGCGTCGGTCGCGTTGCCGATGAAACCCTTCGCACCGACCTCGTGCTTCGCGGCATTCGAGCCGACACTCGCCCCGTAGGCCATCATGTCCGCCATTTCGGCTCCGGCGCAGTGGCGCGCGTCCATGGCGATGAACGCCACCTCGGGAAGATCGGCGCACATCCCGAAAGCGTTGTAGGCCGCCACGCACGGGGAACCCAACTTCTGAAGATAGAGGGTTTCGAGATCGACGAGGTGATAGAGAGAGCCCGAAAGATAGACCAGCGGCTCGCCCGCACCCACCCACGCCCCTTCGTCGAAGCGGAGATCGATGTCGAACTCGACATTCCGCGTCTCGGCAACCTCGCGCAGCCAATCCATCATGATTCGCGGAGCGAAGCGCACGGGCCCACGCATGAAGAGCGCATAGGTCGCGCGCCGATCGCCGAACCGACTTACGGTATCCTTCGTCTTGACGAAATAGCGGTCGGTCAGTCGCTCGATATCGTCCGCCGAGTGCGCCATGTCCCTCCCCCGGAGCGGGATCGGCCGGTCAGCCTGAAACGACCCGGGGCCGTTCGGTCGAGGGCCTTAGAACGCCGCCTGAACTTTCCGGCGATCGCCGTCCCGCTCCTCTTTAAGCGCTTCCGCGATGAGAAAAGCAAGTTCGAGACTCTGCGAGGCGTTGAGGCGCGGGTCGCAGTGGGTGTGATAGCGATCCGCGAGGTTCTCCTCGGTAATCGCCTGCGCCCCGCCCAAGCATTCGGTGACGTCCTGGCCGGTCATTTCGAAGTGGACCCCACCCGCGTGCGTCCCTTCCGCCCGATGGACCGCGAAGAAACCCCTCACCTCGGCCAGAACGCTCTCGACCCGGCGGGTCTTGTAGCCGGTCGACGACTTGATCGTGTTGCCGTGCATCGGATCGCACGACCACACGATGCGGCGCCCTTCCCGCTCGACCGCGCGGATGAGCGGCGGCAACAACGATTCCACTTTCTCGGCGCCGAAGCGGCAGATCACGGTGAGCCGGCCCGGCGCGTTCGCCGGGTTCAGGATATCGATCAACTCGAGCAAGCCGTCGGGCGTCATCGAAGGTCCGGTCTTGAGCCCGATCGGATTGCCGATGCCGCGCAAGAAATCCACATGGGCACCGTCCGGCTGGCGCGTTCGGTCACCGACCCAAAGCATATGCGCCGAGCAGTCGTACCAATCGCCGGTCGTCGAATCGATCCTTGTGAGCGCCTGCTCGTACCCCAGAAGCAGCGCCTCGTGGGAGGTGTAGAACTCGGTTTCGTGAATCTGCGGCGCCACGTCGGAGGTGAGGCCGCAGGCTTCGAGAAAGGCGAGCGCCTCGGTCAGCCGGTCGGCAAGATCCCTGTAACGCTCGCCCTGAGGGCTGTGGGCGACGAAACCGAGGTTCCACCGGTGCACCTGGTGAAGATCGGCATAGCCGCCCTGGGAGAAGGCGCGCAGGAGATTGAGCGTCGCGGCCGACTGGCCGTAGGCCTGGATCATGCGCTGGGGATCGGGCGTGCGCGCCTGGGCCGTGAACTCCATGCCGTTAACCATATCGCCCCGATAGGAGGGCAGCGTGACGCCGTCATTGGTCTCGGTGGGCGCGGAACGGGGCTTCGCGAACTGGCCCGCTATGCGACCCAACTTCACCACGGGACAGGCCGCGCCGAAGGTCAGGACCACCGCCATCTGCAGCAGCACGCGGAACATGTCGCGGATGTTGTCGGCGTGGAATTCGGCAAAGCTCTCGGCGCAATCGCCGCCCTGAAGGAGGAAGGCCCGGCCCTCGCAGACGGCGGCCAGGCGCTCGCCGAGGCGGCGGGCCTCGCCCGCGAAAACCAAGGGCGGATAAGTCTTTAGGCGCTCCTCGACGGCAGCCAGGCCGGCCGGATCCGGCCAGTCGGGCTGTTGCTCGAGCGCGAGGGCGCGCCAAGCCTCAGGGCTCCACTGGCCTGCCGCCATCTTCATCGGATTTGTCATGGGGGCTGCGTATACGCCTAATTTCGTTCGGTTTCCAGTTCATTCGGCGGCTTCGCGCAGGGACTCGGCGAGGGTCACGAACTCTTCGGCCGAGGTCGGATGAACCGCCACGGTCGCGTCGAACTCGGCCTTCGTCGCCGTGGCCTTGACCAGGATGCCGAGAACCTGAATGAGCTCGCCCGCGTCCGCGCCGACCATGTGGCAGCCGACCACGCGATCGCTCGCGCGCTCGACGACGAGCTTCATCATCACCTTCTCGCTGCGCCCCGTCAGGGTGTGCTTGAGCGGGCGGAAGCTCGTGCGGTAGACGTCGATCGCCTCGAATTCCGCGCGCGCCTCGGCTTCGGTGAAGCCCACGGTTCCCACTTCGGGCTGACTGAAGACGGCCGTCGGCACGTCCCGGTGATCGAGCATCTGGGGGTTGTCGTTGTAGAGGGTTTCGGTCAGACAGCGGCCCTCACGGATCGCCACGGGCGTCAGATTCAGCCGATCGGTGCAGTCGCCGATCGCATAGATGTTGGGGATATTGCTGCGCGACCACTGATCGACGATGACGGCGCCCTTCCGGTTGAGCTCGACACCCGCCTCGACGAGGCCGATGCCGTGGCCGTTCGGCGCCCGCCCGGTGGCGAACAGGATCTGATCGGTCTCGATCGCGTCGCCTCGTGTCGTCCGCGCGATCAGCCGTTCGCCCTCCCTTTCGATCTTTTCGATGTTGGTCTCGAGGCGCAAATCGACGCCCTTCTCGCGCATCTGCTCATAGAGCGTCGTGCGGATATCCTCGTCGAAGCCCCTGAGGATCATCTCGCCCCGATAGAGCTGGATGGTCTCGGCGCCCAGCCCGTTGAAGATGCCGGCGAATTCACAGGCGATGTAGGCGCCGCCGACGATCACGATGCGGCGGGGAAAACGCTCGAGATCGAACGCTTCGTTCGAACTGATGGCGTGTTCGATGCCGGGAACCTCGGGCATCACCGGCCAGGCGCCCGTCGCGATGACGATGGTGTCGGCGCTGTAGGTCTTGGAGCCGACCTCCACATGGTGGCGATCGACGAGCCGGCCACGCTCCGGAAGATAAGCGACGCCGGCATCCTCGAGCAGGCGTTCGTAGATGCCGTCGAGCCGCGTCAGTTCGCGCTTCTTCGCGGCGACGAGAGCGGGCCAGTCGAAGCGCACATTCTCAACACTCCAGCCATAGCTCGCCGCGTCCTCGAACTCCTCGCGGTAGTGAGAGGCGTAGACGTAGAACTTTTTCGGGATGCAACCCCGGTTGACGCAGGTGCCGCCGATCACGCTGTCTTCGCAGATGGCGGCCTTCGCGCCGTAGCCCCCGGCGCGGCGCGCGCACGCGACGCCGCCCGAACCCGCCCCGATGACGAAGAGATCGAAGTCGGCCATGGGGTTGCCGGATTAGGTGTCGAGGCCGCCGAGGCAGTGATACTTCACCTCGAGGAACTCCTCGATGCCGTGATGCGAGCCCTCGCGCCCGATGCCCGACTCCTTCATGCCCCCGAAGGGCGCCTCGGCGGCCGAGATGATGCCGACATTGATGCCGACGATGCCGTATTCGAGCGCCTCGGCGACGCGCCAGATGCGCCCGACGTCGCGGCTGTAGAAATAGGCCGCGAGCCCGAACTCGGTATCGTTGGCGAGCCGGATGGCCTCGCCCTCGTCCTCGAAACGGAAGAGCGGCGCGACGGGCCCGAAGGTTTCCTCGCGCGCGACCTTCATCTGGGTGTCGACGCCCGTCAGCACCGTGGGCTCAAAGAAGGTGCCGCCCAAGGCATGTCGCTTGCCGCCGGAAACGATCTTGGCCCCCTTCTCGACGGCGTCGGCGATATGCTCCTCGACCTTCTCGACCGCCGCCATGTCGATCATCGGCCCCTGCTCGGAGCCGCTTTCGGTGCCGGGAGCGACCTTGAGCTTGCCCGTGGCCGCCGCGAGCTTCCCGGCAAAGGCATCATAGACGCGGTCTTGGACGAGGAAGCGGTTGGCGCACACGCAGGTCTGCCCCGCGTTGCGGTATTTCGACTGCATCGCGCCCACGATCGCCGCGTCGATGTCGGCGTCGTCGAACACGATGAAGGGCGCGTTGCCCCCGAGCTCCATCGACACCTTCTTGACCGTCTTGGCGCACTGCGCGATCAGGATTTTCCCGACCTCGGTCGATCCGGTGAAGGTGAGCTTGCGCACGGCCGGATTGCCGGTGAGCTCGCCGCCCACCTGAGACGCCGGGCCCGTGATGACCGAGAGCACGCCCGCCGGAACCCCGGCGCGCTCGGCGAGCTCGCAGAGCGCGAGCGCCGAGAACGGCGTCGCCGTCGCGGGCCGAACGATCATCGTGCAGCCCGCGGCGAGCGCGGGCCCGGCCTTGCGCGTAATCATCGCCGCCGGGAAATTCCAGGGCGTGATCGCCGCGCACACGCCGACCGGCTCCTTCGTCACCAGGATTCGGCGATCGCCGAGCGGCGAGGGGATCGTCTCGCCATAGACGCGGCGCGCCTCCTCGGCAAACCAGTCGAGGAAGGAAGCGGCGTAGCCGATCTCGCCGCGCGATTCGGTCAGGGGCTTGCCCTGTTCGGCGGTCATGATGAGCGCGAGATCTTCCTGGTTCGCCATCATCAGCTCGTGCCACTTGCGCAGGATCTGGCCGCGCTCCTTCGCGCTCTTGGCGCGCCACTCGGGGTAAGCGCGCGCCGCAGCCTCAATCGCGCGGCGCGTCTCGGCACGGCCGAGCTTCGGCACCGTTCCGAGCACGGAGCCGTCGGCCGGGTTGGTCACGTCGATGGTTTCGCCCGACTCGGCGTCGATCCAGCCCCCGTCGACATAGCACCGTTGACGAAACAGGCTGTCATCGCTGATCGGCAAAGCAAGTTCCTTGATCGCGGTCGCCACACTCATCGCTCAATCTCCCTCAATTCATTGACGCCCCCCCGCCCCTCGAGCAAGCCCGGCAGGCCGTCACGGTGAGGCGAACGGTTCTCACGGACTCGGTCAGGCCGCGAGGATGTCGGCGACCGTCGTTCCGCACCAGCCCTCTTCCCGGCGGTGCCAATAGGACTCGGAGAGGCGGCTGGTGATGAGGCCGGGCGCGCCGTTGCCCAAGGGCGCTCCGTCGATGGCGGTCACCGGTAGGATGCCCCCTGCGGTCGATGTCACGAAAGCCTCGTCGGCGTTTCGAAGCTCGTCCGGCGCGACTTTCCGGGTCTCGAGCGGCACCTTCTCCATTTCGCAGAGCTCGATCGTCGAGCGCCGCGATATCCCTTCGAGACAATTCGAGTCCGGCGTCGCGGCCGTTCCATCCTTGACGGCAAAGATGTTGTAGCCCGGGCCCTCGGCAAGGTTGCCGTCGGGACCGCACAGGACCGAGTCGTCGCACTCATGCTCGTAGGCTTCGTATTGGGACTGGATCAAGTCCCCCCAATGGAAATTCTTGCAACGCGTGTCGACGGCGCGGCTCGAAATGCGCTCGATGCTGCTGATAAACAGGTTCACGCCTTTCTTGCTCTTCTCCTCCCCCCACAGCCAGATATAGGGCACGATGTAGGCGCAGAACTGATTTTCACAGAGCTTCGGGTCGCGCGAACCCTCCGGATACTCGCCGCGCGTCACATGCATGTGGACGAAAGCATTCTTGATGCCGGTCTTTTCGCAAGCGCCCGCCAGGATCTTAGCGGTTTCCGCGTTGCTGTAGGGGTTCTCGAGGTGGAACCCCGCGCAGGAGCGCGCGAAGCGCTCGAGATGCTCGTCGAGCTTGAAGAAATAGTCGTTCCAGGTGGAGGTGACGTCGTAGACCACGTCGCTGTGGAGGAAGCCCGTGTCGAAGATCGACATCTTCGCCTCCTCCAGCGGCAGGTAGTCGCCGCCCATGAAGGCAATCCCTTCGCCCATCTGATTATCCCCCTAATTTCAGTAACCTTTTTTGCACGCGCTCCCGCGCTCACCAGTATGGCCCGCGGCGTGTGCGCGCGCAACGTCCTCGCCCCGCTCGCCTCACCGGCCGAGCACCGCCGCATGGTGGCGGATATGGTCCTCGATGAAACTCGCGATGAAATAATAGCTGTGATCGTAGCCCGCCTGCATCCGCAGTTTGAGCGGCTGGCCCGCTTCGCGGCAGGCCTCGGCAAAGATCTCCGGCTTGAGCTGTTCGGCGAGGAATTGATCGTCGCTCCCTTGGTCGATCAGGATCTCGAGCTCGGGCCGCGCGCCGGTTTGCACGAGCTCGCTCGCGTCATAGGCCCTCCAGGCCCCTTCGTCGGGCCCGAGATAGCCGGAGAAGGCCTTCTGGCCCCAAGGGGCGCGCGTCGGCGCGGCGATCGGGGCGAAGGCCGAAACCGACCGGTAGCGTGCGGGGTTCCGAAGCCCGATGACCAGCGCGCCATGCCCGCCCATCGAATGGCCGAAGACGCCCTGACGCGCCGCATCCGCCGGAAAATTAGCCTCGATGACGCGCGGGAGCTCGTCCGTCACGTAGCTGTACATCCGGTAGTGCGCCGACCAGGGCTCCAGGGTGGCATCGACGTAGAAGCCCGCGCCCGTGCCGAAATCCCAGTCCTTGTCCTCGCCCGCGATCCCGGCGTCCCTTGGGCTCGTGTCCGGGGCGACGAGGATCAGCCCGCACTCGGCGGCAAGGCGTTGCGCCCCCGCCTTGATGATGAATGTCTCTTCGGTGCAGGTCAGCCCGGCCAGATAGTAAAGCACGGGCCGCTTCCCCCCCTGGGGCGGGATATAGATGGCGAAGCGCATCGTTCCCCGGCAAGCCTCGGAGTGGTGGCGGCAGAAGAGGACGCGCCCGCCGAACGAGCGGTGCTCCTCGATGACTTCCGGCGCCGTCATGCGGTTGGGCCGAGCAACGGTCTCATCGGTTTTTCGCTTTAGAAGAGGACGACGCTTCGGATCGACTCGCCCTTGTGCATGAGATCAAAGGCGTTGTTGATGT
>JAPUJA010000108.1 GCA_027296525.1 Pseudomonadota bacterium
GTCTCCTCGTCGATCTCCGGATATACTGTTTCGAGTTGCCGCCGGAGGTGTTGGTACCCGGCGAGTTGGTGTTTCACTGGATGGATCATCTCTCACAGGCGCTTTGAGCTAAAGTGCCATTTCATGGATTAATTTATATCATATATGACTCAAATTAGGTCATTTATTATCATTTGTCAACAGCCGGCTAGTTTGCACCCGCGGGCAGAGATTCAATGATCACCGGTGCGCAACTCCGTGCCGCGCGAGCGCTGCTCGGATGGACGCAGGCGAAGCTGGCCGACGACGCTGGGATCGGGCTATCCACCCTTCGACGTATTGAAGCGTCTGATGGTCCAATTCGGGCAATAACAGAAAATGTTTGGAAAATTCAAAGAGCTCTTACGGAGGCCGGGGTTCTGTTCCTGGAAGACGACGACGGAGGTGGGATTGGCGTTCAGTTCCGCCGTGGTTAAAAGTGAGACTTTGCGAAACAAAGCCAATTTCCCTTAACCATTTGCATCACATGGTATTTATGACTCCCCCACAGCTAGCGAGTTCGCTGATTCGCTTTCGTGCCGCTGCGCCGCACACGTGCCATTGCTGGGTTCGAATCTTGAAGCCGTGAGTGCATGGCGCACCAAGCATTTTGAGCAACTCGGGCAACAAGACTGTCTTGGTTGTTTGGAGCCGATGGGTCACGACCGCCAGCACGCAGAACCGAGGCCGGCCCTCATCACTGCCCCGCGCGGCACCGAACGTGATGGCCATCGACGCGATTGACCGGCCCGCCTCATGAAAATCTGTCAGCTCTCGGCCGTCGACTTCACGCTCTATCACTTCATCCTGCCCCTCATGCGCGCCGAGGCTCTAGCGGGTCACGAGGTCATCGGTGTCTGTCGCGATGGCCCCTGGGTGGACCGGGTGCGCGCCGAGGGGTTCCGGGTTGAGCCCGTCGGCTTTTCGCGCAACCTCGATCTGCTGTCGCACCTTCGCGCTTACCGCGAGCTCACCCGTCTGTTCGAGCGCGAAGGCTTCGATCTGGTTCATGTGCACACGCCGATCGCCGGCCTGATCGGGCGCTTCGCCGCGCACCGCGCCTCGGCGCCGCGGATCGTCTACACGGCCCACGGCTTCTATTTTCACGAGCGCATGCCGGCCGTCAAACGAGCGCCCTTCGTCTTCCTTGAGTGGCTCGCCGGTCGTGTGACCGACGTGCTGTTGACCCAAAGCGCCGAGGACGCCACGCTCGCGCGGCGCTACCGGCTCTGCCGCGGCGGCGTGATCGAAGCGATCGGCAACGGCGTCGATCCGGCGCGCTTCTTCCCGGCCGCCGATGCCGAAGCACGCCGCGCGATCCGTGCCGCGCTCGACACCCCGGCGGAGATGCCGGTGATCCTCATGGTCGGCCGGCTGGTCGCGGAAAAGGGCTATCCGGAGCTGTTCGAAGCGATGCGCGCGGTCGAGGCCCGCCTCTGGATCGCGGGCGAGCGGCTGCCCAGCGATCACGCTCCGGCGATCGATCGGGCCCTCGCCAAGGTCGCGGCGGATCCGATCCTAGCGACGCGCGTTCAGTTGCTCGGGCACCGCACGGATATGCCCGATATCTACCGGGCGGCGGATGTCTTCGTTCTGCCCTCGCACCGGGAGGGCATGCCGCGCTCGATCATCGAGGCGATGATGAGCGGGCTGCCCGTGGTCGCAACCGAGATCCGTGGCGCCCGCGAGGAGGTGGTCGAGGGTGAGACCGGGTTTCTGGTCCCGGTCGGCGGCGCGCGTGCGCTCGGCGAGGGCCTCGCCCGGCTCGTGACCGATCCGGCGCTTCGGGCGCGCCTCGGGCTTGAGGGGCGAAAGCGGGCGCTCGCGCTCTATGACGAGTCGAAGGTCATCTCCCGCCAGCTCGCGCTCTTGGGATTGAGCCCGCTCGCCGCGCCGGCGGACACACCCCCCTCCTAAACATTCATCTCCTTAGTTTCCCCTGGGCGTCCGCTTGGCGCGCCTTGGGCGCTCACGCCTGCGCGCCGCTCCGTCGCGCTTCTCCGAAGCGCCGGAGAAACCCGCCTCTAAAACAGATGCTGCGCGCCGGCTCAGTCGGAGCCCTGGCCCACGCGGCGGAACGCCCATTTCGTCGTCGTCGTCTCACCGGCGATCTCGCCCTCGATGACGATCTGCTCCGTGCGCCGGCGGTTTCCCGGTGCGCTCAAATAGACGCTCTCGGAGAGCCCGAGGCGCCCGCCCGCGGCGTGCATCTGCCAGCCGGTCCCACCGGGAAGGCGGATGAGCACGGCGCTGCCGTCTTGAACCATCGAGGCATGGACGTCGGGATGAAGGTGAAAGCGGACATTGAAGTGCCGGGCGCCTTTTCCCTTGGAGGCGCGCCTGATCAGAACGTCTTCGCCCCGAACGTCGCCGCCGTCCGCTGAAAGGTAGAAGCGCCGCCGGTGAATCACGCCGAGGCGATGGAGGTAGCCGTCATGGCTCGTGTCGAGCCAGATATTGCCGTCGCTTTCCTTGCGCTCGATGGTGACCTTCCTCGGGCCGTCGCCGAGCGAGGCATCGTCGCGGATCTCGCTCGAGCTCGTCTCGTCGACGCTCAAGGTCGAGTGGGCCGCGGTGGCGCGAAGCGCGCGGCGCCAGGCGGCGTCGGGCCCGACATAGCCCCCGCAGTTCACGATCATCCGATCCTTGCCGACGCTCATCTCGAAGCTGAGCGTTCCGGCGTGCGCGCGCCGGCCCACCGGGGAGGGGCGCCCGGCGTCGACGATCAACGCCGTCCGCCCGGCCTGGATCGATTGAAACCCGGTGTGCGGCGCGCTCACCAGGGGGCGGCCCTTCGCGTCGGCCTGGGCGAGCACCAGATCGATGAGCCAGACATCCTCTTCCGAGCCGTCGTTGAAGAGCGCGAGCCGGCCGTCCCCGTGGCGAAAGGTTCGAAGCAAGGGCGCCATGCGGTCCACCGCGCCTTGCAGCGAGGGGGGCGGTTCGCGGTGGCTGCCGAGCAGCGTTTGACGAAGATCCACGAGATCCTTCAGCACCGCGAGCTGCAAGGAGGGAGAGCGCTCGCAATGGCCGCCGTCACTCAGTATCTGGCGCAGCAGCTCCTGCTCGAGGAGGCGCGCGCCGAGCGCGGCGCGACGCTCCCCGCGCGGCAGGCAGATGCCGCTGTAGATCAACCCCTTGATCGCGCTGAGCCGTGCGGCGCCGTCGTCGCCCCCGCGCACGGCGCGCGCGAGATAGCGCCCCTGGCGCACCGCGCTCTTGAAGAAGAGGCGCGCGAAGGCGGCGTCCGCGTCCTTCAGAAGAAAGTCGCCATGGGTGAGCCAGGCGGCGAGCCGTCGCCCCGTGATCTGCGGGCGCCAACTCGGCTGATCCCACTCGCCGAAGGTGTCGATCCAGCTCGCGACGATTTCCTGCGCGCGCTTCCGTGCCCGGGCCGAGCCCACCGCGCGCAGATCGCGCAACCAGGAGAAGCCGTAGAGCTGGGTGTGCCAGCGATCGCGGGGGGGCCGAAGACGCCACGGGGTGTTCCCTTCGATCTGAATCTTGTGGCCGCCGAGCGCGAACTGGCCGCCGAGGATGGCGGTGCCTTGGCCGGCGTCGCCCGGCACGATATCGGTCGGGTTCCCGATGATTTCATTGGGCACCGGCCCGACGAGCAGGAGCCGGTGGAGCGGGTTGGTGTAGCGGGCGGCGATCATCATCTTATTGAATCGTCAACGCGTTGAATCGTCAACGCGTGCCCATGCCAAGGGGTCCGCGCGGCTCATTCGGGACGGGGTCATTCGCCGGGCGCGCGCGTCTTGCGGCCGGCATAGACGATCTTCGAGCGGTGGGCCGGCCCGGAGTGAAATTGCGCCTCGCGCGCGGGGTTCCTGAGGCGCGCGATGTTCGCCTCGTAGGATTCAGGGCCGCCCATGAATATCGCCGAACCCGCAACCAGCACGTCGGCGCCCGCCTCGATCGCGCGCGCCGCCGTTTCCGCGGTGATGCCGCCGTCCACTTCCAGGTCGATCGCCCGGCCGGCCGCGTCGATCGCCTGCCGGAGACGGCGGATCTTGTCGAGTTGGGGCGCCATGAAGGTTTGCCCGCCGAAGCCCGGCTCGACCGTCATCACGAGCACGAGCTCGAGCCGGTCGAGAAAGGGCAGCACCGCTTCGGGTGGTGTCGCGGGTTTGAGCGACAGTCCCGGCCTCTTGTTCGCGCGCCGGATCCGCTCGATGGTCTCGGCCGTCTCGCCGCTCGCCTCGACATGGATCGTGATGATGTCGGCGCCCGCGTCGGCGAAGCCGTCGATGTAGGGATCGACCGGGTCGATCATGAGATGGACGTCGAAGGGAAGCTCGCAGTGCGGCCGCAGGCTTTTCACGACCGGCGGCCCGACCGTGAGGTTCGGCACGAAATGGCCGTCCATCACGTCGATATGGATGTAGTCGGCGCCGGCTTTTGAAATCGCCCACACTTCCTCCCCGAGTCGCGCGAAATCAGCGGACAGAATCGAGGGAGCTGTGCGCACCCGGCGCGTCATGCGCACTCCTACCAACTTAGCGGGAACGCCGCAAGCGCGCGGCGTAAAAACCGTCCATCCCTCCCAAATCCGCCAGGTGACAGGGCAGCGTGCGCAGATCGCCGGCGGGCGTGATCAGCTCGTCCCGCCCGCCGAGTTCGGCGGCCTCGAGGGGAACGCGCGCGAGGGAGGCGTCCTTTTCGAGGAGCGCCTCGATGGGTGTGGCGCATTCCTCGGCTTCGAGCGAGCAGACGCTGTAGACGAGAAGCGCGCCGGGCGCGAGCGTGGCGGCGGCGGCGCTCAGCAGGGCCGCTTGTCGCTCGGCCAGGCGTCGCACGTCTCCGGGCGTTCTGAGCCAGGGAAGTTCCGGGTGGCGGCGGATCGTGCCAGTGCCCGTGCAAGGCACATCGAGCAGAATCCCGTCGGCCTCGGTGTGGAAGGTGAGCGCGTCCGCCGCGACCGTCTCGGCGCCGAGCCCGAGACGGGAGAGGTTGGTTTCGAGCTGCCTGAGGCGCCGGCGCGAGCGATCGACGGCGACGACTTCGGCGCCCGCAGCCGCGAGCTGAGCCGTCTTGCCGCCGGGCGCCGCGCACAGATCGAGGATGCGCTTTCCCCGGACCTCGCCGAAGAGCCGGACGGGAAGCGCGGCGGCGGCGTCCTGGACCCACCAGGCGCCTTCCGCGAAGCCCGCGAGCGATGCCACCGGACCGGCCGCTTCGAGGCGCAGGCTTCCGGTTTCGAGCCGAACCGCGCCGAGCCGCGTGGCCCAGAGGTCTGCGTCGCTCTTGCAGGTGAGGTCGAGCGGCGGTTCCTCGAGGTGCGCGGCCGCGATCGCGCGAGCGCGCTCCGGCCCGAAGCTCGCCTCCCAGGAACGCCAAAGCCAGTCCGGGGTGTTGAGGCGGGGGGCGTCCTGGGCCGCGAGCCAGGCCTCACCCTCGCGCGCGATGCGCCGGAGCAGCGCGTTGACGAGTGCCTTGAAGGCGCCCTGGCCCCGCGTCTCGGCGAGGCCGACGGCGGTATCGACCGCCGCGTGGGCGGGCGTTCCGATGAACAGGAGCTGGGCGGTTCCGGCCCTCAGGATATCGCGCACGGGGCGCGATTTGAGCGTCCCGGGCCGCTCGAGGGCGTGCTCGATGAGCGCGTCGATCTGGCCCAAGCGGCGCAGCGTCGTCGTCGCGATGGCCCGCGCAAAGGCGCGCTCGCGTTTATCGAGCGTCGCGCTCGCGGGATGGCCGTCGATCGCCTCGCCCAGCTGCGCGCCCTTGTCCAGGACGCGCTCCAAGAGATCGAGCGCGACGGCGCGGGCGTCCATCGGGGGTTTGGCCATGGCACCTGATCTAACCTCAGGATCGCTCCTTGTCGATCATGGCGCCGGCTTCGCCCGGGACTCTTTCGAGAAAAATGGACAATGGGACGGTTTTGCCCGAAAATGATTCCCGCGTGAAACCCACGATGAATCCGAAGGGAGATTTAAAGAATGCTGGACTACAGTAAGTTGAAGGGCGGCGCCCTCGAGCCCTGGCCGCCCATGGGCGACCTTCCTTTTATCAAGGTCCTTGAGGGCAATCCGACCCATTCCGGCCGCTTCGATCTGGGCGGCTTCGAGACCCGCCAAATGGTTGGTGAATGGGAATGCACCCCCGGAAGGTTCGAATACACCTACCCCGGCGACGAAATCTGCACCCTGTTGGAGGGCCGTATCCGCGTCACGGAGAAAGACGGCACGGTTCACGAGTACAAGGCGGGTGACACGTTTTTCACCGTGAAGAACGAGACGGTGACCTGGGAAGTTCTGGAAAAGATCCGCAAGATCTTTTTCATCCATAACATCGATAACGAAAAACTCGCCGCTTAGTGAGACTTCGCTGCCGAGCGAGGCTGATAGGCAGGCTTTGCGCGTGCCGGGCCGCATGGGCGGCCCGGCCGGTGCGCGGGAGGCACGTCTGTCGCGCGCTCGGCGGGGTTGCGCATGCCCGCGATCCGGGTTGGAAACGCCGCCGAGGGCGGCTAACATCGCGTCAAACGACGCGTTTGCGACATCGCGTCAAACAACGCGTTTGCGAATGAGCAATCGAGGGAGATCAACCGATGGCGCGTGATCCTCGCTACGATATTCTTTTCGAGCCGATCAAGATCGGCCCGGTCACGTCACGAAACCGCTTCTACCAGGTGCCCCATTGCGACGCGCACGGCCACAACATGCCCTACGGCGATGCCTCCCACCGGGGCGTGAAAGCCGAGGGCGGCTGGGGGGTGATCTGCACCGAGCAGTGCTCGATCCATCCCACCTCGGATGCCGCGCCCTACGGCGAGACTCGCATCTGGGACGACGGTCACGCGAGGCAGCTCAAGCTCCTGGTCGACACCGTGCACAAGCACGGTGCGTTGGCCGGCATCGAGCTCGCCCATAATGGCTACGCCTTCTCGAACCGCATGTCGCGCGAGATTCCATTGGCCCCCTCGTCGATCCCCGTTCATTACAACTGGGATCCCATTTCCGCACGCGAGATGGATCACGCGGACATCAAGGAGCTGCGCCGCTGGCAGGTCGAGGCGGCCAAGCGCGCCCAAAGCGTCGGCTTCGACGTGATCTACGTCTATGCGGCGCATGGGCTCGGCATCGGTCAGTTCTTCCTCTCGCGCCACACCAACCACCGTACCGACGAATATGGCGGCTCGTTGGAGAATCGGGCACGCCTCATCGGCGAGATGCTCGAGGACACTCTCGAGGCGGTTGGCGACAAGGCGGGCGTGGTGCTCCGCTTGGCGGTCGATGAGATGATCGGCGACGAGGGCATCACTTGGCAGGAAGAGGGTCAGGCGGTTGTCGAGATGTATGCCGAGCTGCCCCATCTGTGGGACGTAAACATCAGCGACTGGAAGTGGGATTCGGGCGTCTCACGCTTCTTCGAGGAAGGCTACCAGGAGCCCTACATCGCCTTCGTCAAGCAGAAGACGACCAAGCCGGTGGTCGGCGTCGGGCGCTTCACCTCGCCCGACACCATGGTCGACCAGATCAAGCGTGGCGTTCTCGACATCATCGGCGCGGCGCGCCCCTCGATCGCCGATCCTTTTCTGCCCAAGAAGATCGAGGAGGGACGCAACGAGGACATCCGGGAATGCATCGGCTGCAACATATGCGTCGCGTCCGAGACCATTGCGGGTCGGTTCCGCTGCACACAGAACCCGACCGCGGGCGAGGAATTCCGCCGCGGCTGGCATCCGGAGAAGATCCCCGAGAAGGGCTCCGACGACGGCGTGCTCATCATCGGGGCCGGCCCGGCGGGCTTGGAAGCGGCGCGTGCTCTGGGCCAACGGGGCTACGACGTCCACCTCGTCGAGGCCCGCTCGGAGGTGGGCGGTCGGGTGATCCGCGAATCCCAGCTACCGGGTCTCGCCAAGTGGAGCCGGGTCGCGAGCTATCGCGACATCCAGATCGGCAAGATGAAGAACGTCGAAGTTCATCTCAACACTGAGCTCACGGCGAATGACGTGCGGGAATACGGCGCCGAGGTGGTGGTCTGCGCCACGGGCTCGAACTGGCGACAGGATGGCTGCTCGCATGCGAACCAGCATGCGATTCCCGGCTCCGACAGCGAGAATGTCTTCACCCCGGACGCCATCATGTCGGGCGCCGAGGTCAAGGGTCCGGTCGTGGTGTTCGACGACGACCATTACTACATGGCCACGGTGATTGCCGAGAAGCTCCGCAAAGAGGGTAATGAGGTGACCATCGTGACCCCCTTGATGGAGCTCGCGCGCTGGGGCGAGAACACCCTTGAGTTCGAGTTCGTCATGGAGCGTATCCACGGGCTCGACATCGAGGTTATCACCGACCACAACATTACGAACATTGGCGGTAACGGCGTCGACATCGTTCATCTCTATGCCGATAAGGGCACGCGCACAATTCCCTGCAAGTCGACGGTTCTGGTCGGCTCGCGGCTGCCCAACGACGCGCTCTATCGGGAGCTCGCGGGCGATCCCGCGGCGCTCGAGAAGGCGGACATCAAGACACTGGAACGGATCGGCGATTGCTTGTCACCGGGCGCGATCCAGGTTGCGACCCACAGCGGGCACAAGTTCGCCCGCGAACTCGACGCCGGCCCGCAACCCGACGTTTCCTACAAGCTCGAGCGGATCAATCTGGAACACGAGATCGCGGTGGTGTAGACTCCGGCCCCGAAGGGCTGAGGAAAGGCGCCCCGTCCGCGGCGGCGCCTTTTCTTGGCAGAGGCGGAACGGCTTGTGAGCTTGGGGTGAAACGCTGAAAGATGGAGATGACGCAATGACGACACAGAGCGCAGTCAAGCAAGACGTGCAAGAGGAAAATGATTCGACCTCGCCGGTGGTTCGCTTGGAACCGAGTGGTCCGACCGGCATCGGGATGCGCCCGACGGACTATGTCACGCCCGAAACCATTATCGAAGGCGATCCGAAAGAGGTGGGCTTCAACTTCTTCGCGAACAAAGCAGGCGATATGAGCGCGGGCGTCTGGGAGGTCTCGGCCTACAAGGAGCGCATGGAGAATTACCCGGTCGATGAGTTCTGCTATGTGCTCGAGGGCCGCCTGATCATCACGCCGGACGGCGGCCCCCCTCAGGAGTTCAAGCAGGGCGACGCCTTCGTCCTTCGGCGCGGCACGAGCGGCGTCTGGGACGTGCCCGAAACCTTCAAGAAGTACTACGTCATCGTCGAGCCCAAGGAATAGAGCGCGTCATCTGTGGGCAGCGCGCGATCCGGCGCCGTTCCTTCACGGCTTTGCCCGGGCGCGACATTGCGCGCGAGCCCTATCCGATCGCGGGATCGGGTGCTAAAGCGAGGCCTCGAGAGCAAGAAAAAATGGGGAGGTGAGATGGCGCGCGAGCCACGCTACGACATTCTCTTTGAGCCCTTAAGGATCGGCCCGGTCACGGCCCGGAACCGGTTCTATCAGGTGCCTCACTGCATCGGCATGGGTCATGCCTATCCGCGATCGGCCGCGGCGCTGCGCGGCGTGAAGGCCGAGGGCGGCTGGGCCGTGGTCTGCACCGAGGAATGCGAGATTCACCCGACCGGCGACATCGCGCCCAACATCGAGCAGAGGCTGTGGGACGACGGCGACATACCGATGCACGCCGCGATGACCGACGCCGTGCACGCCCACGGCGCGCTCGCCGGCATCGAGCTCGCCCATAGCGGCCACCACGCGCCCAATCTCTACAGCCGGCTCATTCCCTTGGCCCCGTCGCACCTTCCCTATGACGGCTACGAGCCCGTCCAAGCTCGCGCCATGGACAAAGAGGACATACGGAATCTACGCCGCTGGCACCGCGAGGCGGCGCTGCGCGCAAAGAAGGCGGGCTTCGACATCGTCTATGTCTATGCCGGGCACGATCTGACGCTTCCGATGCATTTCATCTCGCGCCGCACCAACGACCGGAGCGACGAATATGGCGGCAGTCTCGAAAACCGCGTGCGTCTCTTCCGCGAGCTCATCGAGGAAACCAAGGAGGCGATCGGCGATCGTTGCGCGATCGCCGTGCGCTTCGCGGTCGACGAGCTCCTGGGCGCCGACGGCATCACGGCGGAAAATGAAGGCAGGGAGGTCGTCGAGATGCTCGCCGAGTTGCCGGATCTGTGGGATGTCAACATCAGCGACTGGGCGAACGATTCGACCACCTCGCGTTTCGCGCCTGAGGGCAGCCAGGAGAAATACGTCGCCTTCGTCAAGAAGCTGACGACGAAGCCCGTGGTCGGGGTCGGGCGCTTCACCTCGCCCGATACCATGGTCGCCCAAATCAAGCGCGGCGTGCTCGACTTCATCGGCGCCGCGCGTCCCTCGATCGCCGATCCGTTCTTGCCGAAGAAGATCGAGGAGGGAAGGCCCGAGGACATCCGCGAATGCATCGGCTGCAACATCTGCGTCACGGGCGATCTCACGATGACGCCGATCCGCTGCACCCAGAACCCGACCATGGGCGAGGAGCACCGGCGCGGCTGGCACCCCGAGGCGATCGCGCCCAAGGGATCGGAGGACGGTGTGCTGATCGTGGGCGCGGGGCCCGCCGGGCTCGAGGCGGCGCGCGCCTTGGGCGCGCGGGGCTATGGGGTCGCCTTGGCCGAGGCGTCGGCCGAACTCGGCGGGCGCGTCGCCCAGGAATGCCGCCTTCCCGGCCTCGCCGAATGGGCGCGCGTGGCCGACTACCGGGTCTCGCAGATCGAGAAGATGACGAATGTCGAGGTCTACCGCGCGAGCCGGCTTTCGGTTGCGGACGTCCTCGAGTTCGCGCCCGATCGGGTGGTTCTGGCCCTGGGCGCGCGCTGGCGCCGCGACGGCATCGGGCGCCGGCATCACGAACCGATCCCGGGAAGCGAGGGCGAGAACATCTACACGCCCGACGACGCGCTCGACGGCGCGGCGCCCGCCGGGCCCGTGCTCGTCTATGACGACGACCATTACTACATGGGCGGCGTCCTGGCCGAGAAGCTCAAGGCGCAAGGGGCCGAGGTCGTGCTCGCGACCCCGGCGCCCGACGCCTCCCACTGGACCCACAACACCATGGAGCAGAGCCGCATCCAGGCGCGCCTGCTCGAGATGGGCGTCGAGATCGTTCCGCTCCACAAGCTCGCCGCGATCGGCCTGGGAGAAGTTGAGCTCGAATGCGTCTATACGGGTAAGCGTACGAAGCGGCCCGCGGCTTCCGTCTTTCTGGTGACGGCTCGCCTGCCCGAAGACGCGCTTTATCACGAGCTCATGGCGGCGCCCGAGGCGCTAAGGGACGCCGGCATCGCATCGGTCGATCGGATCGGCGACTGCCTCGCGCCCGGCACCATCGCGGCCGCGGTTTATTCGGGCCATCTCTACGCCCGCGAGCTCGATGCGGGCTCGAATCTCGAGGTCCCGTTCAAGGTCGAGCGCCACGCGCTCCAATGACGGTCCTGATTTGACCCGAGCCACAGGACGTTCCCTATCGAGGCGGCGTTTCGCCAGGCTTCCGAGACTGCCCCGCCGCTTCTGGGGGCTCTGGCGGCGGACGCTTTTTGAAGCCGAGGGTATCGCCGATCGCACGACACGGGTCTTCTACCTCCAGACCCCACGTCTTTACGCCGACATACGCATATCCGCCGCGCGGCCCAGCCTCGGCCACCGGGCGAGTCTTTGCGACCTCCGGCCCGAAGAGCGGTTCCCGCTCGCACGGCAGACCGCCTTCGCGGGCTTCGCGACGGCCCGAGGGTCGCGCATCGTGTGGCGCCATCTCTTCGACTATGGGCCCTATGGCGGCATGCCGGGTGAGGGCGAGGTGGGCGAGGTGGCGTTCGCCAAGGAATCCATGGTCGAGTTCGGAGTGAACGCCGTTTACACCGAGCACTGGTGGCGGCTCGACGGCGGGAAGGGTCCTTATCTCGCCCTTCATGCGCCCGCCGAAGGAGAGTCGCCCGAGGGGATCATCGTGGTGGCGGGCGATCATTTCATCTACGCGCGAAACCGGCGCGCACGCATCCCCGGTTTCGGCAACCTTGCCGACATGCTGCGGCGCGCGCGCGACCCGCTTGCGCTTCTCGACGCCGAATTCTCCTATGGTCGCAGGAGAGGCGGGCGCGTGCCCTGGGAGGTCTTGCTTTCCACCGTTCCCATGCGCGAGGGCCGCCGCCGCTTCGGAGCGAGCGCGTTCCGATCCCGCGCCGGACGTCCCGGCGTCGATCGCATCGCGGTTGGCGATCCGGCGGTGCAGCGTTTCACGATCGTCGACTCGACGCTGCCCGCCGATCGACTCGACGCGTTCCTGAACGCCCGCGACGCGGCGGATTGAGGCCATGGAAGAAGAGCAGGGAACGACGCTGCCGCGAGACGCCTGTGCGATCGCTCGCACAAGGCCTTGAGTCGGAGGGCCGAGGGCTTACACTGGCGCGGGAGAAGGGGCACTCACGAAGAGAGAAGCGGCAGGACGATGGCTCGCGATCCGCGCCACGAGATTCTTTTCGAGCCGGTGAAAATCGGCCCCAAGACGGCCAAGAACCGCTTCTACCAGGTGCCCCACGGCACGGATTTGGCCACGCCATGCCCCGCGCCGACGCCGCCTTCCGGCGTGAAAGGATCGACCTCGGCAACCGTTAGCCCATGAAGCGCCGACAGGAAAAACCGCCGCCGCCCAAAGGCGAAACGCCCAAAGGCGAAAAGCCCAAAGGCGAAACGCCCAAGAAGGGCGAGCCGCGCGCCCCGGACCCGCGCGCCCCGGACCCGCGCGCCTCGGACGAGGTGGGCGGGCCCAAGGGCCCCGAGCCCACCCGCTATGGCGACTGGGAACGGGGCGGGCGCGCCGTCGATTTCTGACGAAGGCGATCGGGACCGGAGATCGTCCGGGGGCTTGTGCGCCGCGCGCTGGCGTGGCTTTGTTGCGCGCGTTAGTGTTCTTGCCGCCAAATCGTAAAGAGGGATGTTTCGTGATGTCCGCGACTCCATGGGCGTGGCGGCGCTTGGTTGCGCTCGCGGTTCTCGTTGTTTTAGGGGCGGGCGCCTGCTCGAGCGAGGAGCCGCCCCGGGACGTCGCGCTCGTGATCCAGATGGCCGAGGGCGGCGACGTCGGCGCGCAGGTCGCGCTCGGGCAGGTCTACGAAATGGGCCTCGGCGTCGCGCCGGATTACGAGCGCGCGATCCATTGGTACCGCCGGGCCAGCGACGCGGGCGACATGTTCGCGCCCTTCTTCCTCGCCGAGCTTCATCACCGCGGCATCGGCGTGCCCAAGAACGAGGAGCGCGCCGCCCGCTGGTACCGGATCGCGGCGCTCAGGGGCAACGCGGCGGCCCAGGCCAACCTCGCTTTTCTTTATGAAAGGGGGATCGGCGTGTCCCGCGACTACAAGGAGGCGACGCTCTGGTACGAGCGGGCGGCGGCGGGCTGGGCGGCGCGGGTCGAATATCCCTTGGAGGCCGGCTTCGCGACCGGCAAGGAGCGTGTCCGGATCGTCGAGCCCCCGGAGCTCGGCGTCGAAGCCGCCCTCGCGCAACCCGCCGCGGGGGAACCCGCCGGGGGGGAACCCGCCGCGGGGGAGACGGCCGCGCCGGAGACCGCCCTGCCGGAAACCGCCACGCGGGAAACCGCCACGCGGGAAACGGCCCTGCCGGAGATCGCTGCGCGCCAAGCGGTGCGGGTCCACCTCGCCTCCTTCCGCAAGGAGGCGAACGCGAAGACCGAGTGGCGGCGCCTGAACGGGCTCGTACCCGAGATCCTCGGCGGTCTTACGCCCCGTTATGTCGCCGTCGATCTCGGGGATATGGGAACCTTCGTGCGTCTGCTCGCCGGG
>JAPUJA010000109.1 GCA_027296525.1 Pseudomonadota bacterium
GCGCCCCGCTCATCCGGCGCTCGAGATCACCAAGATCAGGATCCGCCATGGCTCTCCCCGCTCTCCTGGCCGATCAAAGTAAACTGGCCGTCACCGCAAAGAACCTCCGGGAAAGCCCCTTGGTTTTGTATCGAAAAGACCACAATCGGGATATTGTTTTCCCGGGCGAGCGAAACGGCGGACGCGTCCATCACCTTGAGATCCTGTGACAAAACGTCCATGTAGCTCAATCGCTCAAAACGCTTCGCCGACTTGTCGAGATGCGGATCGGCCGAATAGACGCCGTCCACCTGGGTCCCCTTGAACAAGGCCTCCACGCGCACCTCCGCGGCTCTCAAGGCCGCCGCCGTATCGGTCGTGAAATAGGGGTTGCCCGTGCCGGCGGCGAAGACGACCACCCGGCGTTTCTCCAAATGCCGGAGGGCCCGCTGGCGGATATAGGGCTCGCAAACCGTGGTCATCGGGATCGCGGACATGACGCGGCTCGGGACATCGATCCGATCGAGGGCGCTCCTGAGCGCCAGAGCGTTGATCACGGTCGCCAACATGCCCATATGATCGGCCGTCGCCCGGTCGATCCCCGCCGCCGCCCCGGTGAGGCCGCGAAAGATGTTGCCCCCGCCGATCACGATGCAGACTTCGACCCCGAGGCCATGCACCCGTCCGACATCCGCGGTGATACGATCGACCGTCTTCCCATCGATGCCGAAGCGGTCCTCGCCCATCAGCGCTTCGCCCGACAGCTTGAGAAGCACGCGCCGGTAACGCGGGCGGGCGGCCAACTTCGCTTCAACCGATGGTGCGCTGTCGACAGGCATCGAAGCGTTTCCGAAAAAGCCGGAATCAGGTCGCGTCACGCGGAGACGCGCGCAAACCATATCTTACGGACCGGTCCGCATCCAGTCCACTTCAAGAGCGCGCTTCACGTCCCCGGGCCCGCGCGGTGGGAACGCCAAGACCGAATGCGCGGGACGCTATTCCTCGACGCCCGCGCCCAATCCGAAACGCACATAATCCGCCACCTTGACCGGCGCGGCGATCTCCTTGGCGGCGTCCTCGACCGCCTGGCGCACTTTGGTCTTGCCGTCGATCACATAGACCTGCTCGAGAAGGACCACCTCTTCATAAAACTTCTTGAGGCGTCCTTCGACCATCTTCTGGATGATCTCCTCCGGCTTGCCCGAGGCGCGCGCCTGATCGGCGAGGACCGCTCGCTCGCGCTCGAGCGCCGCGGAATCGACGTCCGGGACATCGATCGCCTGAGGGCTCGTCGCCGCGATGTGCATGGCGAGCTGATGCCCCAGGGCCTCGAGCTTCGCCGCCTCGCCCGTCGACTCGAGAGCCACGAGGACTCCGATGCGACCAAGGCCCGGGGCGACGGCACCATGAACGTAACTCGCAACCACGCCCTGTTTGACCTCGAGGCAGGCGGCGCGCCGAAGGTTGATGTTCTCGCCGATGGTCGCAATCAGATGGGCGATCTGATCCTGGACGGTGCGACCCGCCTCAGGATAGGCCGCCGACTTCAGCTTATCGAGATCGCCCCGCGCCTCCAGACCGAGCGCCGTGATCGCGCGCACGGCGCCTTGAAAGGTCTCGTTCCGCGCCACGAAATCGGTTTCGCAGTTGACCTCGACGACGGCGCCCGTGCGGGCATCCTGGAGCACGCCGACAAGTCCCTCCGTAGCGGTCCGCCCGGCACGCTTGGCCGCCGCGGCCAGCCCCTTCTTGCGCAGCCAGTCGACGGCCGCCTCCATCTCGCCGTCTGTCTCGCTCAGCGCCTTCTTGCAATCCATCATTCCGGCGCCGGTCTTCTCACGGAGCTCCTTGACCCATGCGGCGGTGATTTCAACCATGCCCTATCTCCTCAGCATGGGCGATCGTGAGGGTCGTGCATCGTGAAGCGGGCCCGGCACCTCCGAGCAAGGTGCCCCCGTCAGGAATCTCACGAGCCGCCGTCCGTCTTGCCTTCGGCCGCGGGCGAAGCGGCGGGCACCGTCTCCGGCGCGGGCGCTCCCTCGGCCGCGGGCGAAGCGGCGGGCACCGTCTCCGGCGCGGGCGCTCCCTCGGGCGGCGCCTCGGGCTGAGACGCCGGCCCCTCGACTCCTTCGGGCGCCGCTTCAGGAAGCGTCTCAGGCGGGACTTCCTCGAGTTCACCGATATCGGCGCCGGACGCCACCATCTCTTTCTGAATCCCGTCAAGGGCGGCGCCGGCGACCAGATCGCAATAGAGCTTGATCGCGCGGATCGAATCGTCGTTGCCGGGCACGAGATAATCGACGCTCTCGGGATCGGAGTTCGTGTCGACGATTGCCACCACCGGGATCTTGAGCTTGTTGGCCTCGCGCACGGCGATTTCCTCTCGATTGGTGTCGATGACGAACATGATATCCGGAAGCCCGCCCATATCCTTGATGCCGCCGAGAGAACGTTCGAGTTTGTCGCGCCGCCGCGTAAGCTTGAGCATTTCCTTCTTGGTGAGGCCGATATTCTCATCGGCGAGCTTTGCGTCGAGATCGTTGAGATGCCGGATCGAGGCGGACATCGCCGTCCAGTTGGTCAACGTCCCGCCGAGCCACCGGTGGTTTACATAATATTGCCCGCTTTGCTTCGCGGCTTCGGCCACCGGCTCCGAGGCCTGCCGTTTGGTCCCGACAAAGAGCACCCGCCCGCCGTTCGCCACCACGTCGCGGATCACGACCAGGGCTTGATGAAGCAGCGGAACCGTCTGTTCCAGATCGACGATGTGGACCTTGTTCCGGATCCCGAAGATGTAGGGGGCCATCTTGGGATTCCAGCGCCGCGTCTGATGCCCAAAATGGACGCCAGCTTCCAACAGCTGACGCATCGTGTAGTCAGGAAGTGCCATGCCTCTTCTCCGGTTGAACCGCCGCGGGCAGTCGTTCGGGTCGGTCCCCGAACACCGGAGCGACGGCCGGGCAAACCACCTGGCGGCCGCGAAACCCGCGTGTGAATTTAGTTTGGGGGTGATAGCCCCTCGCCGTCCAAACCGCAAGGCTTTCGATTGCGCCTGGCGCCAGCACTCCCCTCAGGTCCGCCGATCGACCACCGAGGCGACTCCCGGCAGATCACGGATCGCGGCCCGGGCCCGGGCCGAGAGCGCATAGCGTCCCGGCAATTCGATCTCGACCTCTCGCGAATTATCGAGATCGAGCAGGAAGCTTACTTTCGCCTTCCCCCTGGCCACCTCGTCGAGGATCGCCCTGAGACGCCTGAGCACGCCGTTTTCGGCATCGAAGCCGGAGTCGAGACGGATCTGGACCCCACGCGTGAGGCGGGCGAGCAGGCGATCCAGCTCCTCGACCCCGTTCGCCGTGAATTTCACCATGTCCCCGTCACGTCGCGCCGTGGCGTTGATGAGCAGCGCGCGCCCCGGCTCGAGGATCTCCATCGCGCCGGAATAAACCTCTCGGAAGACGGCGATCTCATAGGTATCGCTCGTGTCCGAGAGACGCACGAAGGCGTAGCGGCCGTTGCTCGACATCCGTTCCTGTTTGCTCAGGACGACGCCCGCGAGCTTGAAGGAGGTGACGCCCCGAGCGATCCGCTCGGGCGCCTGCGCGATCGCCGTCGCGCCGAGGAAATCCAGGCTCGCGCCATAGGCATCCAGCGGGTGCGCCGAGAGGTAGAAGCCGATCGCGCCATACTCGTGATTGAGCCTCTCCATCGGCGGCCAATCTTCAACCAGCGACAAACCCGGCGGCGGAGCGCGGCTCGAGTCCTCGCCGCCAAAGAGATTCGTCTGCTGGCTGTCCCTCTCCTCGGCCGCCGTTGCGCCGTAACGCAGAAGTGAGTCAACCGAGTCGAAAAGCTGGGCGCGATTCGCGTTCAAGCCGTCGAACGCTCCGGCACGCACGAGACCTTCCAACAGACGCTTGTTCAAGCCGTGTCCCCCGGCCCGCATGGCGAAGTCGAACACGTCCTCGAAGGCGCCGTTCGCCTCCCGGTCCGCGACGATCACCCTGACGGCGCCGACACCGACGTTCTTGATCGCCGGAAGCGCGTAGCGGATGGCGCCTGCCCCCTCCTCGGTTTGCTCCACCGTGAACTCGAACGAGGAGCGGTTGACATCGGGCGGCAGAAGCGGGATCGCCAAGCGGTCGAGCTCTTGGTGAAAAACATTGATCTTGTCGGTGTTGCCGAGGTCGAGGGTCATCGAGGCGGCGAGGAACTCGACCGGATAATGGGCTTTCAAATACGCCGTTTGGTAGGCGACGAGCGCGTAGGCCGCCGCGTGCGATTTGTTGAAGCCGTAGCCTGCGAATTTCGCGACGAGATCGAAGATCTCTTCGGCCTTCGCCTTCCCCACGCCGCGCTCCACGGCGCCCTCGACGAAGGTTTCACGTTGGGCGTTCATCTCGGACTTAATCTTCTTGCCCATGGCGCGCCGCAGAATGTCGGCCTGACCGAGGCTGTAGCCCGCGAGCACCCGCGCGATTTCCATCACCTGTTCCTGGTAGATGATGACGCCGAAGGTCTCCCTCAGCGTGTCGGTGAGCCTTTCGTCGAGGTAATTCGGCTCTTCCTTGCCGTGCTTGCAGGCAATGTAACGGGGAATGTTGTCCATCGGGCCCGGGCGGTAGAGAGCCACGAGCGCGATGATGTCCTCGAACCGATCGGGCTGGAGCTGATGCAGCGCATCGCGCATGCCCGAACTTTCCAACTGGAAGATCCCAACCGCCCGGCCCTGCCCAAGGAGGGCGAAGGTTTCTGGATCGTCGAGCGGAAGCGAGTCGAGATCCAGATCAATCCCGCGCTGCTTCAAGAGCTTGCGGGCCTTATCGATCACGGTGAGCGTCTTCAAGCCCAGGAAATCGAACTTCACGAGGCCGGCGAGCTCGACATATTTCATCGAGAACTGGGTCGCCGGTATCTCCGAGCGCGGATCGCGATAAAGCGGCACCAGCTCTTCGAGCGGGCGGTCGGCGATGACCACGCCGGCGGCGTGGGTCGAGGCGTGGCGGTACAGCCCCTCGAGCTTCAATGCGATGCCCATGAGCCGCGCGACCGCCGGATCGCTGTCCCGCATCTCCTGAAGCGACGGATCGCCGTCAATCGCCTCCGAAAGCGAGACGGGGCTCGCCGGATTGTAGGGAACCTTCTTGCAGATCCGGTCGACCAGCGGATAAGGAACCTGCAGGACGCGGCCCACATCGCGCAGCACCGCTCGGGCCTGAAGCTTTCCGAAGGTGATGATCTGGGCGACGCGGTCGGCACCGTACTTCTGCCGGACATAGTCGATCACCTCGTCACGGCGCTCTTGACAGAAGTCGATGTCGAAATCGGGCATCGAGATCCGCGCCGGGTTGAGGAAACGCTCGAACAGAAGCCCGAAACGCAGGGGATCGAGGTCCGTGATCCGCAGCGCCCAGGCCACCACCGAGCCCGCGCCCGAGCCCCGGCCGGGGCCCACGGGTATGTCTTGCGACCTCGCCCACCGGATAAAATCCGCGACGATGAGGAAATAGCCGGGGTAGTTCATGTCGGTGATGACCCCGAGCTCGTAGTCGAGCCGCTCGCGATAGGGTTTGGCCGCCGCCTCCTTCTCGGCCGCGTTCATCCCGGGGCGAAAGAGGCACGCCGCGAGACGGTGCCCGAGCCCGTCCGCCGCGACGGCGCGCAGTTCCTCGGCCTCGCCCCGACCGCTTTCGGTCGCATAGGTCGGGAGAATCGACTTCTGAACGGGCACCATGTAGGCGCAGCGCCGCGCCACGACGAGCGTGTTGTCGACGGCCTCGGGCAGATCTCTGAAGAGCTCCCGCATCTCGCGTGCGGATTTAAAGCGGTGCTCGGGCGTCAGCCGACGGCGATCGGCCTCGGCGACATAGGTGCCTTGGGCGACGCAGAGAAGCGCATCATGCGCCTCGTACATGTCCTCGCCCGCGAAGTAGACATCGTTGGTCGCAACCAGCGGGAGATCGCAGCGGTGGGCGAGATCGATGAGCGCGGCTTCGATCTTGCCCTCGACCTCCAGGCCGTGGCGCTGCAGCTCGATATAAAGCCGCCCCGCGAACACCGTCGCGAGCTCGGCCAGAACCCCTTCGGCCGCCTTGGCCTGGCCCTCGGCCAAGAGCCGCCCCGGCGCGCCTCGCGTGCCCCCGGTCAGCGCGATGAGCCCACCGGCATGCTCTTTAAGCATCCGCATCGGGACCTGCGGGATCGAACCCGGCTCGCTGTCGAGGAAGGCGGCCGAGGAAAGCTTCATCAGATTGTGGTAGCCGGCCTCGTTCTGAACCAGCAGCACGAGATCGTCCGGTTCCGCGCGCCGGGCCCCGGCCGGCGCCTCGGACTCGCGGCTCACCCCCAGGACGCAACCGACGATCGGCTGCAAACCGGCCTCCGCGGCGGCCAGGGAAAATTCCATCACGCCAAAAAGATTGCCGTTATCGGTGAGCGCGACCGCCGGCCGGGGCCCGGCGCGCGGAACCGGACGATCTCGTGCTGCTGGTTCAGAACGAGGCCGGCTACCACAATCTGATGAAGCTTTCCTCGGCCGCCTTCCTCGACAGCGAGCCGG
>JAPUJA010000011.1 GCA_027296525.1 Pseudomonadota bacterium
AAGATCGCATCTTGACATACATCAGGTTCGAGCCACCATGAGTTCGATCAATCGGAGGGAGGCGATTCATGAAAATCGACGGTGGGTGCTTGTGCGGTGGCGTCACATACAAAGCCGAGATCGATCCGGATAAAGTCGCGATCTGCCACTGCACTGATTGCCAGACGCTGTCGGGCTCGGCCTTTCGGATCAGTGTCCCGACCGACGAAGAATTTTTCGAGATCGCTTCGGGCGAGCCCAAGATATACGTGAAGACCGCCGAAAGCGGCGCCAAACGGGTCCAGGCTTTCTGTCCCCAATGCGGCACGCATATCTACACCACCAGTGTCGGGGACGGCCCGAAGATGTATCGCATCCGGGTGGCAACCGCGCGCCAGCGCAACGACCTTCCGCCAAAGGCACAGATCTGGTTTCGCTCGGCGCAGCCCTGGGTCACCGAGCTTGGCTCGGTTCGAAGCGTCGAAAAGCAGCAATAGGATGATCGTCGGGCGCCGCTAGCGCCCTTCGGCCACAAATCCCAGCACGTCGTCCGGCGACATGCCGTCGAGCCCCATCATCTCGAGCGTCAGCCCGCTCGTCCGGTAGTCGATCCCGGCGGCGGCGGACAACAGATCGATATGGGCGTCGATCACCGGACACGCGATCCCGGCGAGCCGGGCGAACGCCGCCATCGGCACCAGGCCGTAGCCCACGTCCTCGTGAACATAGCGGTGATCGAGCGACGGTGGGCTCTTGAGCGTCTTATTCGGTTCGCTCTCGCGGCAGGCGCGCGCGACCGAGCCGGAGGCGAGGGCGTCGTCGGTGGTCAGCCCAGCGGCGTGAAACGTTTCGAGGAAGCTTCGCGTCGGCACGCCGAGGCCGCGGGCGATCTCGACCCGCTCGGCATCGAGCGCCGACACCACCCGGCCGACCGACTCGGTGATGCCCTCGCGGTAAAACAGGAACTCGCCCTCCGTGTGCTCGATCCAACCCGCGTTCATCAGCATGCCGGGCGGATGGAAGACGGCGTTCATGTTGGAGAGCCCGGTCTCCAACACGCTGGACGCCGCCACGATCTCGGGATAGAGCGGCCGGATCAGCCCATGCAATGCATCGGTGTCGCGGGCTGGGAGCGCGGCGAACATGAGCCGCCTGGTATAGCCGTAGATACCGACAGTCGCCTCGCCCTCGAGCCGTGAGATGTAAGTCAATGTCACCGTTTCGCACAGCCTCGGCGGGCCGCGAAACCCGGCGCGCGCGAGCGCATGGGCGAAGTGCAGCCCGCCGCCGGTGTGGCCGGGGTTGAGCAAGACCGGTGTCTCGGCATCGAGGAGCGGCGTCAGCGCCTCGGCGTAAGCTTGGTGCGCGACCGAGGGCACCACCAGCATGATCAACTCGGCGCCGTCGACCGCCTCGGCGACATCGGTCGTCAAACGGGCGATAGGGGCGAGGCCGTCCTGGACGCCGTGCGCGGTGATTCCGCCATTGGACTCGATGGCGGCGATGCGCTCGGCGCGCCGCGCGTGCAGGCGCACCTCGAAGCCCCGCAGCGTGAGATCCGCGGCCGCGGCACAGCCGCCATGGCCCGCGCCGAGAACCGCGATCCGTCGTATCGCCATGTCTGGCTCCCCCGTGTTCACGGCGAGTCTACAGCGCCGTACCGCGCGGGGGCAAATTTGGAGGGCCGAATTTAAAGGGTATGCCATTCGTGACCCTTCGACATAGGCTTTCGCGGCAGAAGAACGCGTTTGGCGTCACACATCGAGGGGAGACGAAGATGCCGGTTGTCGTATTCGAACATCACCTGAAAGATTTCGACCAATGGTTCGCGCTTTTTTCGGCCAATCCACCACCCGCTATCGGACGCTGGCAGCTCGCGCGGGGTATCGACGACCCGAATCGCGTCCACGTCGTGGGTGAGATGGACGCGTCCGAAGTCGACGGCGTGAAGAACTTCTTTGCGTCGGAAAAGGTGCGGGCGGTATTGGCTCAAGCCGATGAAATGTCGACCACGCCCATCAAAACCATTTGGCTGGAAGAGGGACAAACCATGACACAAGCGCCTATCTCTGTGGAAGCGGGATTTAACGCCGTTACCGATCATTTCAAACTAGACCTGCGGGAATTCTTCACTCGATCAAACTTTTATCTTGCCGTGCAGGCAGCTCTCCTTTCGGTGTCCGGCGTTCGCGACACACCAACAACAATTCTGACGATTTCGTCACGCTTGTGCTTGCCTCGACGGGATTGATGCTCAGCGTCATTTGGGGATTGGTCGCCATCGGTAGCGTGATATGGATCGGCCGTTGGAGGGAGGAAGTTCGGTGTCTAAGCGAGGAACATTCTCAAAACCAGTCGTATTACAGAATCGAAACAGGGAGTATACTTATATCGAGCATATGGAGCCCTGAATAAGTTACCATGTTACTGCCTTTTCTGTTTGGCATAATTTGGCTCGTGATTCTGAATTTTGACTCTTCATGCCGGAGTCGATATGGAACATAATCATTTGTATAGCGTTTGTCTGATCGGTCACGTTACTAGAGAAGTGTCACGTCTTGAGGGGGGTGCCGACAATACGATGTTGGGCGGCGTCGTATATTACGCGGGCCGCGTTTTCGAACGGCTAGGACTTGACACAGCGATCATTACGAAGGCGGCTAAGAAAGAGTTGGCCGAGATATCTGAGCAGCTTCGAGGCAAGACGATAACCCTCCGTTGCCGTGAC
>JAPUJA010000110.1 GCA_027296525.1 Pseudomonadota bacterium
TCACGTGCGCTCCTACGGCAACCGAAGCGGCGGGCTCTCGGCCAGCTTCCTCAACAACAACCGCAGCAAGCGCTCCATCGCCATCAACCTGAAGGAAGCAAAGGGGCGGGAGATTCTCGAGCGCCTGGTCGCGGGCGCCGATGTCTTCGTGCAGAACTTCCGCCCGGGCGTGGTCGAGCGGCTGGGCGTCGACGAGGCGGCGATGCGAAGGGTCGCGCCCGACATCGTCTATGTATCCATCAGCGGCTTCGGCGAGCGGGGGCCCTATGCCTCGAAGCCGGTCTACGATCCGATCGTTCAAGCGGTCTCGGGGCTGGCGGCGATCCAGGGCGGCTCGGACGCCAACCGGCCCCGCCTGGTGCGCACGATCCTGCCGGACAAGCTGACGGGGGTGACCGCGTCCCAGGCGATCACCGCGGCGCTGCTCGCGCGCGAACGCGGCGGCAAGGGCCAGCATGTCCGCCTCTCCATGCTCGACGCGGTGATCGCCTTCCTCTGGGCCTCGGATATGGGCGCTCAGACCTATGTCGGGAAGACGGTCAGCGCGCAGCGCGCGGCGAGCTTCATCGACCTGATCTACGAAACCAAGGACGGCCATATGAGCGTCGCGGTCATGAACGACCGCGAGTGGGCGGCGCTGAGTGGCGCCTTGGAGCGGCCCGAATGGCTCGAGGATCCCCGCTTCGAGACCTCGGAGTTGCGCGATCTCAACATCGATGCGCGGCTCACATTGACCCAAGAGGTGTTGGCTCTACGGACCACGGATGAGTGGATCGAACGGCTCGAGGCGGCCGGCGTGCCCTGCGCAGCGGTGCACAGCCGCGATCGGATGATCGAGAACCCGCAGGTGCTCGCCAACGAGATCATCGTCGAGACCGATCACCCCCACGCGGGACGGCTGCGCCAGGCCCGCCCGGCGGCCCGCTTCGCCGGGACGCCGGCCGCGAGCGCACGCGGCGCGCCGCTCCTGGGCGAGCACACCGACGAGATCCTCGGCCAGCTCGGGTTTTCGCAAGCCCAGATCGCGGAGTTTAGGCGCGCCAAGGTGATCGGGTGAGGGTGAACGCACCCTCAGGGGTCGACGCCACCCACGTGATCCGAAGGGGCCGCGCTTGGAGCAAGGCGGCTTAAGGCGAGGCGGGCGGCGCGCCTCAGGCGCATTTTGAATAGGTGCAGGAGATGCAGATGTCGCAGCCTTCCTGGTGGATCAGGCTCGGTTGATTGCAGCGCGGGCAGAAGCGAAAGGGTGCTGCGCCTTCGCCCACCGCGCGCGCGCGCACGATCTCGCTTTCGTCCTTTTCCGCGGACAGGAAGCCGATGTTGATCATGTGGCGCTCGATCACGCCACCGATGGCGGCGAGGATCGAGGGGATGTATTTGCCGCCCACCCACTGGCCGCCGCGCGGATCGAACACGGCTTTGAGTTCGTCGACCACGAACGAGACGTCGCCGCCGCGCCGGAAGACCGCGCTGATCATGCGGGTGAGCGCGACCGTCCAGGGGTAGTGCTCCATGTTCTTCGAGTTGATGAAGACCTCGAACGGGCGCCGCCTTCCGTCCTGGATGATGTCGTTGATCGTGATGTAGATCGCATGCTCGCTCTCGGGCCAACGCAGCTTGTAGGTCGCGCCCGGCAGCTCCTCGGGGCGCGAGAGCGGCTGGGTCATGTAGACGACGCCGCCCGCCTCCATCGGATCGCGCGCCCGGCGGGGGCTGGGCGGCAGCGGCAGCTCGGCCTGGTCCGGCAGCTTGACCGGCCGGACCGGCGCCCCAACGGTGGCCTCACCCGGCGCTTCTTCGCCCGCCGCCTCGAGCACGGCGCCCGTGATTTCGTTCGGCCGGTAGGTCGTGCAGCCCTTGCAGCCGAGCGCGTAGGCCTGCATGTAGATGTCCTTGAAGTCCTCGAAGGCGATCTCCTCGGGGCAGTTGATCGTCTTCGAGATCGAGCTGTCGATGTATTTCTGCGCGGCCGCCTGCATGATGACATGGTCGCCCGGCATGAGGCCTTGTGCGTCGACGAAATATTCGGGCAAGGGCGCGTCCTCGCCCTTGAGCCGGCGGAACAGCCGGTAGGCATGGTCCTGCACCGTTTCGGGCTTGAGCGAGCCGTCGGGCAGAAGCAGGTTCCTCGTGTGGGTGAAGCAGAAGACCGGCTCGAGGCCCGACGACACATTGTCCGCTAGAAGCGAGATCGTGCCCGTCGGCGCGATCGAGGTGAGCAGCGCGTTGCGTATGCCGTTCTTGCGGATCGCGTCCTGGACGTCCGGGTTCATCGAGCGGACGGTCTCGCCGGCGAGATAGGGCTCGGCATCGAAAAGGGGAAAGGCACCCTTCTCGGCCGCAAGCTCCGTCGAGGCGAGATAAGCCGCGCGCGCGAGCGCGGGCATCCAGGTTTCCGTCAGCTTGATCGCGTCTTCGGAACCGTAACGCGCGCCGCACATGATGAGCGCGTCGGCGAGCCCGGTGACGCCCAGGCCCATGCGCCGTTTGGCGCGCGCCTCGTGGCTCTGCTTGGCGAGCGGAAAACGCGAAATGTCGATCGCGTTGTCGAGCATGCGCACGGCCGTGCGCGTCAGCCGGTCGAGCTCGGAAAGATTAAGCCGGGCGTCAACCTCGAAAGGGCGCTCGACGAGCCGGGTGAGATTGATCGAGCCCAGGAGACAGGCGCCGTAAGGGGGCAGCGGCTGCTCGCCGCACGGATTGCTCGCGTGAATCGTCTCGCAGTAATGAAGGTTGTTCAGCCGGTTGATACGGTCGATGAAGATCACGCCGGGTTCCGCGTAGCTGTAGGTCGAACGCATGATCTCTTCCCACAGATCGCGCGCGGCCAGGCTCTTGTAGACCGTGCCGCCGAACTTGAGCTCCCAGGAGCGATCCTCCTTCACGGCGTCCATGAAGGCGTCGCTGATCAGCACCGAGAGGTTGAACATGCGAAGCCGCCCGGGCTCGCGCTTGGCCGCGATGAAGTCCTCGATGTCCGGATGGTCGCAGCGCATGGTGGCCATCATCGCGCCGCGCCGGTAGCCCGCGCTCATGATCGTGCGGCACATGGCGTCCCACACGTCCATGAAGGAGAGCGGCCCTGAGGCGTCGGCGCCCACGCCCTGCACCGGCGCGCCCTTCGGGCGCAAGGTCGAGAAGTCGTAGCCGATGCCGCCACCCTGCTGCATGGTGAGCGCGGCTTCCTTCAGATGCTCGAAGATCCCGGCCATGTCGTCCGGGATCGTGCCCATGACGAAGCAGTTGAAGAGCGTGACGTTCCGCTCGGCGCCGGCGCCCGCGAGGATGCGCCCGGCCGGCAGGAAGCGAAAATCCTCGAGCGCCTCATAGAAACGCTCCTCCCAGCGCTCCTTGCCATCCGGGGGCTCGGCCCCGGCGAGGGCGCGGGCGACGCGTCGCCAGCTGTCCTCGATGGTCTTGTCCACGGGCCGTCCGGCGGCGTCCTTCAGCCGGTACTTCATGTCCCAGATTTGCAGCGAAATGGGGTCGATCCCCGTCATGGAGAGCCGCTCCTCAACCGGTCGTCCTCTTTCTATTTAGGCCCTAAGCGCCGCCGATTCCACAAGGGATTCACCGCCCGACGGGGCAAGAGGGGGAAAGAGTCTAGGGGGCGGTGGAAGCGCCCGTCAAGGCGAATGTTCTTATTTTGTTTCAGCCCGCAGGGGGCGGAAGGCCCGCCGCTTCGTAGAACTCGATACGCCGCTGGACGAGCTCCTCGCCGGTTTCCTCGCGGTAGAGCTCGCGCCAGGCGCCCTCCATGGTCTCTTCGAGGCGGGTCATGAATTCCTCGCGCGAAAGCCCGGGAGGGATGGGCGCAAGGGCGCGCAGCACGATGGTTCCCGGGATCTTGCGGAAGGTGCGCTTGGGCCAATGGAGGCCGGAATTGTGCACCATGGGCAGGACGGGAAGCCCGAGCGTCCTATAGAGAGCCGTGACGCCGCTTTGATAGGGGACCCTCTCGCGCGGATTGACGCGCGTCCCTTCCGGGAAGATGACGAGGGTACGGTTGGCCGCGACGGCGGCCTCGGCGTCTCGCAGCATCCGGCGTAAGGCACCCGCGCCGCCTTCGCGGTCGATGATGATCATTCCCATCTTGTAGGCATAGAGCCCGTAGACCGGAATGCGGGTGAGCTCCTTCTTCATGATGTAGACCGGATCGCGCAAGAGGTTGATGAAGATTTCCGATTCCCATTCCGACTGGTGCTTGCAGACGAGGATGTAATTTCCCTCAGGAGCGTTTTCCCAGCCCTCGAGGCGCCAGCGGATGCCCGCCAGGTGACGGAGCAGGAAGGCGATCCCCCGGGTCCAGAAGCGAACGCCGGCGCGCAGCACGGCGCGCGGCAGGAGAAGCGTCGGGAGCAGCGCGAGGGCGACGGCGATTGCCCAGCAGTAGAAGGCCACGGTATAGGCGGCCGAGCCCAGTGTATTGCCTTGGTTCCGGGCCTGGTTCGGCGCTGACACGGTTCGGCTCCTCGGCTCGACGATCCGGATAACGGGCTTACGGCTTGTCCGCGAGCGAGCGCAGCACCGTGATCCGCGCGGTCACCATGATGACGAGCGCGATGGCGATCGGCAGGGCGCCGAGCGCGCCCCATCCCCAACTCTCGAAACGGAGCGTCGGCAGGAGCGGCGCGTCGATATCGCGCGCGGCGTGTGCCAGGCCGAACACGGTCGCCGCGGCGAGCGCGAGCCCGACGAGACCGCCGCGCAAGCCGAGCCGGAGCGAGTGCCGCTCGAACTGGCGCGCGAGGAAGGCATCGCGCGCACCGATCAGGTGGAGCACTTCGATCACCTCGCGATGGGCGGCGAGTCCCATCTGAGTGGTCACGATGACGGTTCCCATGGCGGCGAGACCGATGACCAGGAGGAGGGCCGCCGCGACCCACTGGATCGAGCGGGCGAGCTTTGCGAGCCCGTCGAGCCAATGCTTGGGGTCTTCGACGTGGGCGCCCGGAACCTCGAGGCGGAGACGATCGCGCAAGGTTTCGATATCGATCCGTCCGCCCTCCGCGAGCGCGACGTCGATCAGCCGGGGCAGGGTGAGGTCTTC
>JAPUJA010000111.1 GCA_027296525.1 Pseudomonadota bacterium
AGCGCGTTGTCACGCCCGGAAAGCGCTTTTTGCAGGAAAAACTGCGCGAGCATGAAGACGACGAGGAGGAAGATGATGACGAGCAGGAGAGTCGAGAGGACATCGACGAAACCAGGCCAGATCTCGCTTCCTCGTGTGAACCGTTGGCGGCGCGTGCGGATCATCGCAGGCCCGGGCTAACGGCGCTCATCCTCGGCAATTTCGGCGATCGTGCGCGTCACCATCCGGATTTCAGCTCGCAGCTCGCTGATCATCTGATTTCGTCCGGACACCATCTCTTCGAGCAGGCGCGACATGTAGACGTCGAGGTTGCGCAAATGCGAGCGGCTCGCCTCGTCGATTCCCGGCACGGCGCGTTCGGCGATTTCGGCCTGTCCCTGGAGCAGCCGTTTCGTGTCGGCCTGAGTCTCCGCGAGCCTGACCATGAGCTCTTGCTCGGTGCGCATATGATCGGTGAGCGTGGCAAGCCGGTCGGCGAAGGTGAGGAGCTGTGCGTTCGATGAGGTGCGCGACTCTTCGCCGCGCGCGATGGTTCGCTGCAACTCGTCCAGGCTGTCGGCGGTCTTTTCGAGGAGCGCACTCACATAAGCGGGAACCGACTGGTCGCCTTCGGCGATGCCGAGGCCGCTGGACAGGCGCGTGTAGCTCGACAGCCATTCCTCGAGGTCGTTGTAGAAACGGTTCTGCGCCTGCCCCGCCTGAAGATCGAGAAAGCCCAACATGAGCGAGCCGCCGAGCCCGAAGAGGGACGAACTGAAGGCCGTTCCCATGCCGCCCAAGGGCTTCTCGAGCCCCGCCTTGAGGTCTTCGAAGACGCGGTTGACGTCGGCCTGTCCGACCGAGAGACCGGCAATGACCTCGCCCACCGAGTTCACCGTTTGGAGCAATCCCCAGAAGGTCCCCAAGAGACCAAGGAAGATCAGGAGTCCGATGAGATAGCGCGAGAGGTCGCGCGATTCGTCGAGCCGCGAGGCGATGCCGTCGAGCAGGGTGCGCATGGAAATCGCGGAGAGCGACACCCGCCCGCGCCGTTCGGCGAGCATGGTGGCCATCGGGGCGATCAGCGGGGGTGCGCTTTCCGGCTCGAATCCGGTGCCGCCCTCGCGGAACCCTTCGAGCCAGCCGGCATCCACCCGAAGCGTGACGACCTGGCGGAAGATGTAGGCGACGCCGAGCACCATGACCCCCAGGATCAACCCGTTCAGCGCCGGGTTGGCGAGAAACGCATTCTTGAGCGGGCTGAACAGCAGGGCGGCGCCCAGCACAGCCAGGCCGGCGAAGATGATCATGCGGGTCAGGTAAATCTGCAGGCGGTTCATCTCATGGGCCTGGGGTCAATGCGCCCCTGCTATGGGATGAGAATGATATCGACCCGATCCGGCGGTCCTTCATCCTCGGGCGCGCCGAGGGCGCGCACGTCGATCCGGGTGCTGCGCACGCCCCGTTCGATCAAGTAGGAGCGAACGGCCAGGGCACGCGCGAGCGAGACGCGCCGCGCCTGACTCGCCGAGTCCTCGCTGCCGACGGCGAAGGCCTGAAGCTGCAACCGCGCGCTCGGCTCGTCTTGCAGCTTCAGGGCGATGGGCTCGAGGCGATCGCGGGCCCCGTCGGGAAGCTCTACCTCGTCCCGCTCAAAGAGCAGCCGCAAAGGCGAATCGAGGGCCGTGATCTCGGGCGGTGTCGTGAGCGCGGCCGTCTGCGTGGGCTCGGCAGGCTCGACCGTCGCATCCGGTTCGCCGAGGGTGGTTTCCGGCGCTTCGGACGGGGCGGGCGCGGGAACGGTCGCCTCGCCGATGGTCGTTTCGGGCACTGCCGCCTCGACCGATTCCTCCGCAGGCTCCGCCGCCATCACCGCCTCGTCCGGTTCCTCGGCCGACGTCGTTTCCTCGATCATCGCCGGCGCTTCCACGACCTCCGCAGGCTCCTCGGCCGCCATGAGGGGCGCCTCGGGCGAGACTTCCGGCTCGGGGACCGGCTCCGCCTCGATCGCCTCGCCCATCGCCTCGGGGGATTCCCGGGCGATCTCCGGCGTCTCGATCTCGGCCACCGACGGCGCCTCCGGCAAGACGGCCAGTTCGGGCGCGGCGGGAGCGTCGACATCCTCGAGCGGAGTCGCCGGCTCAAGCGGAGCCGGCGACTCAGGAAGAGCCAGCGGCGCGGGGGCCTCCGGCAAGGCCGCCGCGGTCGACTCGATGGGCGCCGGCAGGATTTCGGTCTCGATGAGCCCGACCGGCGGTTCCGGCTTCTCACGAGGCGGCACAGGGATCATCGCGGCCAGAGCGGAGGGATCGTTCAGATCGAGCGGCGACAAGCCGCGCTCGATCTCCGAGGGGGGGATCAACTTTATGGGCTCCAGGGTCTCGGCCAGCGCGCCGGGAAGGCGAAGCGTCGGCATCGCTTGAGCCGCACCGCCCAGGGGCTGGAGCGCGTCATAGTTGATCTCGACCGGCGGCAGGCCGGCGCCCCCGATCACCAGCGTCCCCTCCTGGGCCGTGGCGGCGGAGCCAACGAGTCCCCAGGCCAACGCCAAAAGGACGACCGCGAGGCCGCGTCGCCGGATATTTTTTCCGAGCAGGGGCACAGATAGGGACACAGATAGGGACACAGATCGAGCGGGGTCTGTCATAAGGACTCCCCACCTTCCCGCTCCAACGGCAACGGGTGGTGTTCGTGACCGACGCGGGACACTTTATCCCACGGGATGCGGCCCGGACAACTGCCTTCCCGGAGAACGTTCACGACGCGTCTCCCGAACGGGACGCCGGCCTGTCGGCGTCCGCGAGGAGCGCCGCGATCAGGGGATGCAAGCGATGATTCGCGGCCAGCACGTCGCCTGAGCCCAGCAGATCGTGCCCGTCATTCGCCTCGGTCACGAGTCCGCCCGCCTCGCGCACGATGACGATTCCCGCCGCGATGTCCCAGGGCGCCAAACTGTATTCCCAGAGGCCATCGAAACGCCCGGCGGCGACATAGACCAGATCGAGCGCAGCCGAGCCGCAGCGCCTGACCCCGGCGACCTCGGCCGTGACGCGCTCGAGTTGGCGGCTGTATTGCGGGTGCGAGGCGTGTCCCTTGAACGGCATGCCGGTGGCGATCAGGGCGTCCGAGAGCTTGTGACGCGATGAGACGCGCAGGCGCCGGTCGTTGAGATAGGCGCCCGCGCCATCCTCCGCCCAGAACATCTCGTGGCGCAGGGGGTCGTAGACCAGGCCCGCCGTGATGACCCCTTTGCTTTCCAAGGCGATCGAGATCGCGAAGTGGGGCACGCCGTGCAGGAAATTGGTGGTGCCGTCGAGCGGATCGACGATCCAGCGATGCTCGGTGTCCTCGCCCGCGATGGCGCCGCTCTCCTCCAGGAGGAAGCCGTAGCCTGGCCGCGCGCGCGCGAGCTCGTCGTGCAACACCTGTTCGGCTTTCAGATCGGTGGCCGTGACGAAATCGGCGGGCCCCTTCTTGGAGACCTGCAGGTTCTCCACCTCGCCATCGTCGCGCGCGAGTCCCCGCGCGCATTTGAGCGCGGCATTCGCCATGACGGTGATCACAGCCGAGCGAATCGCCATCCGGAGGCCCCGCTCGGTCCGCGCCGCTCAGTCGCGCGCGCGTTCGGCGTAGGTGGAATCGGCCGTGTTCACGACGATGCGCGTGCCGCGCTCGACAAAGGTCGGCACCATGACGCGCACGCCGTTCTCGAGCACCGCCGGCTTGTAGCTCGAAGCCGCGGTCTGTCCCTTCACGGTCGGCTCGGTTTCCTCGATGGCGAGGGTCACCGTCTCGGGCAGGCGAACGCCGATCGGCCGCCCTTCGTAGCTTTCGATCGTGACGTTCATCTCCTCCTGGAGAAAGACCGCCTGATCGCCGATGAAGTCCTCAGGCACGCTCACCTGATCGAAGGTCTCGGTGTCCATGAAGGTGACCATGTCGCCTTCGGAATAGAGATACTGATATTTGCGCTGTTCGAGACGCACGCGTTCGACCGTTTCGGCCGAGCGAAAGCGCTCGTTGAGCTTCGTGCCGTCCACGATGTCCTTCAGCTCGACCTGAAGATAGGCGCCCCCTTTTCCCGGCTGGGTGTGCTGGATCTTGGTGGCGATCCAGAGCCGCCCCCGGTGTTCGATGATTATCCCGGGGCGGATCTCGTTGCCGTC
>JAPUJA010000112.1 GCA_027296525.1 Pseudomonadota bacterium
TCGCGCGCGCGGCGCTCGTTCTCGACCGCGTTGAACTCGTCGCCCGCTTCCGGCACGCCGCCCAAGCCCAGCACCTGGACCGGCGTCGTGGGGGGCGCCTCCTTCAAACTGTGGCCTCGATCGTCGAGCAACGCCCTGACCCGTCCCCAATGATTGCCCGCGACCACGGTGTCACCGAGGCGGAGCGTGCCGCGCTGCACGAGCAGGGTCGCCACGGGGCCCCGTCCCGGATCGATCTTCGCCTCGAGGACGACGCCGTCCGCCGGACGATCCGGATTGGCCTTGAGGTCCAAGAGCTCGGCCTGGAGGAGAATCGCCTCCTCGAGCTTGGCGAGGTTCGTCTTCTGGGTCGCGGAAACCTCAATCGCGAGGGTCTCGCCCCCGACCTCCTCGGTCACGATCTCGTGTTTGAGAAGCTCTTGGCGGATTCGACCCGAATCGGCACCCGGCTTGTCGATCTTGTTGATCGCGATGACGATCGACACCTTCGCGGCCTGGGCGTGCTTAATCGCTTCGACCGTCTGCGGCATGACCCCGTCGTCCGCCGCAACGACGAGCACGACGATATCCGTTACGCCCGCGCCCCGCGCGCGCATCGCGGTAAACGCCTCATGACCGGGCGTATCGAGGAACGTGATGTGCTGCCCGGAGTTGAGTCGCACCCGATAGGCGCCGATATGCTGCGTGATCCCGCCGGCCTCGCCGCTCACGACGTCGGTCTCTCTGAGCGCGTCCAGCAGGGTCGTCTTGCCGTGGTCGACATGGCCCATGACCGTGACGATCGGCGGGCGCGGCTTGCCCTCGCCCGCCTCGTCGGGAACGCCCGCGAGCCCGATTTCCACGTCCGCGGCGCTCACGCGCTTCGACTTGTGGCCAAACTCCTAGACGAGAATCTCCGCCGTGTCGCCATCGACCATTTCGTTGATGGTCGCAAATTGGCCCATGTTCATGAGCGCCTTGACGACCTCGGCGCCCCGCACGGCCATGCGGCTGGCGAGTTCCTGGACCGTTATCGCTTCGGGGATCACGACCTCACGCACGACCTTCGGGGGCTCTTCGCCCAACCCGGCCAATTGGCGCTTCTCGCGCTCGCGCTGGCGACGGACCGCGGCCAGGCTGCGCACACGCTCGGGCTCGCCCAGGGCCTGCGCGATGGTGAGCTTGCCGCCGCGCCGCCTCGGCTCGACGCGCCGTCCGCCCGCGGGGCGGCGTCCATCCGGGCGGCCCCGGCGGCTACGCCGGGCCTCCTCCTCGTCCACCTGGCGCGCCCCCCCGGCGGTCGCATCCTCTCCTCCCGCCGCCTCCGGAAGACGCCGGGCGGCGGCCTCCTCGGCCTTGAGGCGCGCCTCTTCCTCGGCTTTCTTGCGGGCGGTCTCCTCGGCCGCGCGCCGATCGGCCTCGGCGTGCTCGCGGGCCATGCGCTCCTCGTCGACGGCGCGATGGCGCGCCTCCTCCTCGGCCTGGCGGCGCGCCTCTTCCGCGAGCTTGCGCGCATCACCGAGCGCCTTGGCGCGGACGGCCTTCTCGTCGTCGGTCAGGCTGCGCAACACGATGCCGGCCGGCCGCGCCGCCGGTTCGGTCGCTTCAACCGATTCGGCCGGTTCGATCGCGGAAACCTTGACCGGCTTCCTGGGTTTCGCCGGGAGCACTTGGGTCAGCAACCCGTCGGAGGATTTGACCTCCTCCATGTCACCGCCTTTGGCGCGCTCGAACGTCCGCTTCTTCTTGACTTCGACCACGACCGCCCGGCTGCGGCCGTGCGAAAAGCTCTGGCGCACCTGGCCCGCCATGACCGTCTTCTTGAGCTCGAGACGGCCGGGCTGCTTCAGGCCAAGACGCTTTCGTTCACCCGACGGCGTTTCGGTGTTCTCGGTATCGCTCATCTCAATTGGTCTCACTCGATGCGTGGCTCCGGTAGGCGCGCAGGCGCTCGATCTCGAGGAGCGCGCGCTTGGTAAGCCCGCCCGCTCGAAGCGCCGCATGCACGACCCGTTCGCGGCCGAACACGCGGCCGAGCTCGGCGGCGCTAAAGAGATCGACCAGGGTCATGTCCCGCGCCTTGGCGCGCAGCTTCGCACAACCCCCCGGCGCGCCGTCACGGGCCGCGATCAGAACCCGGACGTCTCCGCCCTTGAGCGCCCGTTCGACCTTTTCAAAGCCCGCCAGGGCGAGCCGCGCGCGGCGCGCCAGACCCAAGAGATCGAGGCAGCGCTCCGAGAGCCGACGCTCGACCTCCTCGGCAAGATCCGCTGGCGCTTCGACCGGACGGCGCAGCGCCTGGGCGAAACGCCCTTTGGTGAGCGCCGTTTCCACGCGCTCGCGGCGGGCGCCCAGCCACAGCCCCCGGCCCGGCAAATCGCCCCGAATGTCGGGCACCACCCGCCCGTCGGGCCCGAGCACGAAGCGGATCATCGCCTCCTTGGGAAGGACCTCGCCCGTTACGATGCAGCGGCGCCGGGGCTCACGCCGCGCCGGCACGCCGGGCGATTCGCGCGCCACCAAAGCGATCACGTTTCCTCCACCGCCGCGGGTTCCGAGGCCTCCGAGCCGAGACCGTCGGGCTCGGTCTTTTCTTCGTCGGCCGTCGCTTCCTCAGGCCCCTCTTCCTCGGCGAACCAGTGGGCGCGCGCGGCCATGATGATGGTGTTCGCCTCGTCCTCACTGAGCGCGTCCCCGTCCAGGAGCTCGATCAGCTCATCGCTCGCCAAATCGGCCAGATCGTCCCGCGTGAGAATGCCGTTCTCACCGAGCTTCACGAGCATCGCCGGTGTGAGCCCGGCGAGGCTCGTCAGATCCTCGGCCATGCCGAGCTCTTGAACCTTCTCGGAGAGCTTGCGGTCGCGCTCTTCGAGCCAGCTCTGCGCGCGCGAGCGAAGCTCCTCCGAAAGCTCCTGCTCGAAGCCTTCGATGGCGGCGAGCTCTTCGAGCGGCACGAAGGCGACTTCCTCGACGGAAGAAAAGCCTTCGGTGACGAGCAGATGGGCGATCACCTCGTCGATGTCGAGAGAGTCGATGAACATCTGGGAGCGGTTGCGGAATTCTTCGCCACGCCGATCGGATTCCTCGCCCTCCGTCAAGATGTCGATGTCCCAACCGGTGAGCTGCGAGGCGAGGCGCACGTTCTGGCCGCGCCGGCCGATCGCGAGACTCAATTGATCGTCGGGG
>JAPUJA010000113.1 GCA_027296525.1 Pseudomonadota bacterium
CGCGGCACGGTGAGCTTCTCGGCGATCGCGCGCCCGCGCACGCGCTCGGGCTCGGCGACGGCGAGTTCATCGCCCGCTTCCGGCGTCACCTTGAGACGCGTCAGCCAATGGGTGAGTTCCAAGAGATCCTGGAGCACGATCAAGGGATCGGCGCCGGCCGTATAGAGCTCGGCGAGAAGCTTGAGCACGGCGTCGAGATCGCCCCGCATCAGCGCATCGAACAGGTCGAAGAGCTGGTTGCGGTCGGCCAGGCCGAGCATGGCGCGGACCTCGGCGAGGGCGACTTTCCCCGCCCCGTGGGCGATCGCCTGATCGAGAAGCGAGAGGGCGTCGCGCACCGAGCCGTCTGCGGCGCGCGCGATCAAGGCGAGCGCCTTCTCCTCGGCCTCGATCGCCTCGGCGTTCGCGATTCCGGCGAGGTGGCTCTTCAAGGCCTCACTCGCGATGCGCCTCAAGTCGAAGCGCTGGCAGCGCGAGAGCACGGTGACCGGGATCTTTCGAATCTCGGTCGTCGCGAAGATGAAGATCACATGGGGCGGCGGCTCCTCGAGGGTCTTTAGAAGCGCGTTGAACGCCGCGACCGACAGCATGTGCACTTCGTCGATGATGTAGACCTTGTAGCGTGAGCTGACCGGACGGTAGCGCACGCCCTCGATGAGCTCGCGTATGTCGGCGACGCCCGTGCGGCTCGCGGCGTCCATCTCGATGACGTCGACATGGCGATCCTCGGTGATCGCGAGACAATGCTCGCATTTGCCGCAGGGCGTGGGCGTCGGCACGCCGTTCCCCTCCGGGCCGACGCAGTTGAGGCAACGCGCGATGATGCGCGCGGTGGTCGTCTTGCCCACGCCGCGCACGCCGGTCAGCAGGAAGGCGTGCGCCAGGCGTCCGCCTTGTATCGCGTTGGAGAGCGTGCGCACGAGCGCGTCCTGGCCCACGAGCTCGTCGAAGGTCTGGGGCCGGTATTTGCGCGCGAGAACGCGATAGGATTGCTCGCCGTCGGTCATCGAACGCTCATTCATATTTTCCGCCGGGCATATTTTCCGCCGGGCACATTTCCCGCGGGGCGGGCCTCATCCAGCGTCCCCCTCCTCGCGCCGCAAAAGCGGATGGCGATCAAGGTGGGAGGCCGGCATTGCGACCCGGCTCGAAACTCGTTACGGCTGCTTCCTTCCGGACCTGACCGGGTTGGCGAGAGAGCCGTCCACCGCCGACCTCCCGGGTTCATTATACCAGCTTCCGGCCCGCGCCGCGCAAGCCGTTCCGCCGCTTGCTTGCCTTCGCGCGAAGCCCTGTGCGAGGCTCGTTGCATGGCAGAAGCGAATTTCTATGCGGGCGTTCCGCTCGACCGGGCGGCTCTGCTTCGCCGCGACGGGCGGGCGCTCGCCCAGCGGGCCCAGGACCCCGGGAGCCGTTTCCTTCCCCTCTGGCAGGGGCGCAATCTGATCCGCGAGGCGGAAGCGCCCAAGGCCGCGTTTCTTTCGGGCGGGGTCTTGGACGGGCTTGCGGGCGAGGTGCCTCAAGCCATCTTCCTGGGGCTCGCCCAGGACATCGCCCATTTCGCGGTCGATCTCTCGGCGCTTTCCGAGGACGCGGCGCGCGCGCTCGAGCCCGATGCGCGCTTCGAAGATTTGCGCCGGGTGGGCGCGCTCATGGCGCAAGCCGAAGGGGCGCTCCTGGCCTATGCGCGAGGCATCGTCCATTGGCACCGGCGCCACCGCTTCTGCGGGGTCTGCGGGTCCCAGACCGAGTCGCGCGAGGGCGGGCATTTAAGAATGTGCGCGAACGCGGCCTGCCGGGCGCCGCACTTCCCGCGCACGGACCCCGCCGTCATCATGCTCGTCACCTTCGGCGAGCGCTGTCTGTTGGGCCGGCACGGGGACTGGGCGCCGGGGCTCTATTCGACCCTCGCGGGCTTCGTCGAGCCCGGCGAGAGCCTGGAAGAGGCCGTCAGCCGCGAGGTCGCCGAGGAGGCCGGCGTCGAGGTCGTGAAGGTCCGCTATCACTCCTCCCAGCCCTGGCCCTTCCCGGCCTCGCTCATGTTGGGCTTCATCGGCGAAGCGGTGAGCGAGAGCCTCACGCTCGATCCGCACGAGCTCGAAGACGCCCAATGGTTCACCCGCGAGCAACTGGCCCAAGCCAAAGACTGGTTCCCGGGAAGCGACCTGGCCGAAGCGGGCGACGGGTGCTTTCGCCTGCCCAATCGCGATTCGATCTCGCGCCGGCTGGTCGACGATTGGCGGCTCGGAAAGACCGGCCGGTAATCCCGGCGTCTCAGGTCGAGCGTTCGCGCCGGTAGGGATGCTCGGGATAGGTGCCGAGCAGCTTCACATAGCGGGAGAAGAAGTCGAGCTCCTCGAACGCCAGACGCACATTCTCTTGGCTCGGATGCCCCTCGATCTCGGCATAGAACTGGGTCGCGGTGAACGAGCCGTCGAGCATGTAGCTCTCGAGCTTCAACATGTTCACCCCGTTGGTCGCGAACCCGCCGAGCACCTTATAGAGCGCCGCCGGCACGTTGCGCACGCGGAACACGAAGCTGGTCATCACCGGGCCCTTCGCCGGGTCCGGATCGATGGGCTCGCGCGCCATGACCACGAAACGCGTGGTGTTGTGGTCGGCATCCTCGATCGCCGGTTTGAGGATCTCGAGCCCGTAGATCTCGGCGGCGAGCTCGGAGGCGATCGCCGCTTCCGTGACGTCGCCCTGTTCCGCCACCTCCTTGGCCGCGCCCGCCGTGTCCGCATGGACCTCGGCCTTCAGGCCAAGCTCGTGGATGAGCGTTCGGCATTGGCTGAGCGCATGAACGTGCGAGTGAACCTTCTTCAGACTCTCGAGCGTCGCCCCCTTGGGCGCGAGCAGATGGTGGCGCACCCGCTGAAAGAGTTCGGCGGTGATGTGCAGCCCCGAATCCGGAAGCAGGTGATGAATGTCGGCGACGCGCCCGGCGAGCGAGTTCTCGATCGGGATCATCGCGAGGCGTGCGCGCCCGCTGGTGACCGCAGCGAAGGTGTCGGCGAAGGTCTCGCAGGGCAGCGTGGCCATCTCCGAGCACATCTCGCGGCAGCAGAGGTCCGAATAGGCGCCCGCGGCGCCCTGGAACGCGATGGTCTGCTCAGACATTGCCGTGGCGCCGGGATGTTTCGCGCGTCTCCATCATGACCGGATCGGCCCACCTTACCGCGCCAGGATGGCGCGCGCCTTGGCGAGGTCGGCCGGAGTATCGACACCAAGAGGAACGGTGTCAACGAGCGCCACGTCGATGCGCATGCCCGCTTCGAGCGCCCTGAGCTGCTCGAGCCCTTCACGCCTCTCCAGTGGGCTCGGGGCGAGCGCGACGAAGCGCGCGAGCGTGTCGCGCCGGAAAGCGTAGAGCCCGATATGGTGGTAAAGCGGGCCTTTGCCATAGGGTGCCGGAGTCCGCGTAAAATAAAGCGCGCGTCCGCGCGCCGCGCCGTCCGGACAGGAAATGATCGCCTTGACCACATTGGGGTCGGTGCGCTCGCCCGCCTCTTCGATCTCGGCGGCGAGGGTTCCGATCGCAACCTCGTCCCGATCGAGCAGGCCAAGCGCCCGCCGCGGCAGCGCTGGATCGAGGGTCGGCAGATCGCCTTGAATGTTCACCACCGCGTCATGCCGGCCCAAAGGGTCCACCTGTTCGACGGCTTCGAAGATGCGATCCGAGCCGGAAGCGTGATCGGCGCGGGTCAGCACCGCCTCGCCACCGGCGGTCGACACGGCCTCGGCGATTTCGGCCTCGCCGGCCGCGACGATCACGGGCCCGATCGCCGCCTCGCACGCCCGGCGCCAGACATGGACGATCATCGCCTCGCCCGCGATCTCCAAGAGCGGCTTGTCCGGGAGGCGCGTCGCCTTTCGGCGCGACGGTATCACGACGATGGGGTTTGCCGGTTCACTCATCCATGTTGCCCGGCCGATCGCCGGGGCCGTATCGATAGGCGCGCGCGGGCAGAGCCGGCGGCCCCCGTGACGCACGCATTCCGCGTTGTTTGACTCCTTATAGGGGTTGGATAGGATTGGGTGAAGCGTCTAATCTCCCGGCCGTCTCGCGGCCCTTCGAGCAACAGGATGTCGGGCTTCCAAATCAACCAGATCGTCGCTGCCATTCTGGCGACCCTGCTCGTCGTCATCGGGGCGCGGGTGCTCTCCAACATCGTCTATGAGCCCTCCCCCCATGGTGGGGACCCGGCGGTCCACGAGGTTGTGCCCGCCGAGCCCGAGGCGAGCGCTCCTGCCGTGGCCCCCGAACCTGCAGAGGCCCTCGAAGAGCCACGGGCCCTCGAAGAGCCACAGGTCCTCGAGGAAGAGCCGGCGCTTGCGGCGAGGGAGCCTGAGGCGCTCGAGCCCGAGGCGCTCGAGCCCGAGGCGCTCGAGCCCGAGGCGGTCGAGCCTGAAGCGCCTGAAGCGACGGGCTTCAGCGCGCTGCTCGCGGCGGCCGATCCGGACGCGGGCAAGAAGGTCGCGAAGAAGTGCGGCGCCTGCCACACTTTCGAGGCCGGCGGTCCGAACAAGCTCGGGCCCAACCTGTGGAACGTCGTCGGACGCCCGGTGGCGAGCCTCGAAGGCTTCAACTACTCACCGGCGATGAGCGGCCTCGGAGGGAGCTGGGAACTCGAACGCCTCGCGGCCTTCGTCGCGAACCCGAAGGAGTATCTTCCCGGCAACAAGATGAGCTTCCCCGGGGTGAAGAAGGAAGCGGACCGGGCCAATTTGATCGCCTACCTCCGGCTCTTGAGCGATTAGCGGGTGGCGGCGCTCCGGCGCGCCCGCATGAGCCTGGAGCGATTCGATGTGAATGGAAATCGCTCTAGCGCCCGCCGGCGTCCGTGTACCCCCGGTCCTTGCAGGCCAGAAGGCGCTGCTTGTCATCCTCGAGCACGAGGCAGGTGAGCGCACCCCCATAGCAGGCGCCGGTGTCGATGCCGATGCGGTTCGCGCGCATCTCGGCTTGAGACGTCGGCGTGTGGCCGTGCACGACGACCTTTCCGAAGTCCTCGTCCGAGCTCAAGAAGGGATCACGAATCCACATGAGGTCATGGGGGGTTTGCGCCTCGAGAGCCACATTGGGGCGGATCCCTGCATGCACAAAAAGATAGTCGCCCTCGACATGGTAGAGCTTGAGGGCATCGAGGAATTCCCGATGGTGGCTGGGCAGCACATCCCTCAGCACTTTTTGCAGCTCGTCCACGTCATCGAACAGATGCACCGTCGGGCGGCCGTCGTCGTCGCAGCCGACCCCGTAGCTCGCGAGCGTCGCTTCGCCGCCGTTAAAAAACCAGTCCGGGCCAACCGTTGCGTCTTCGAGGAAGTCGAGCATCCACGCATCGTGGTTGCCTTTGAGGAAGACCCGCTCGAAACCCTTGGGATTGTGGCTGCAGAGATATTCGATGACCGCGCAGCTGTCGCGTCCACGGTCGATATAGTCGCCGAGATAAACGATTCGTTTCTTGCCGATGAAACGCCGTGCGTCGGAGGCGATTCGACTGTGGAGCTCGGCCAAGAGATCGAGCCGGCCGTGAATGTCGCCGACGGCGTAGATCCGTGTGTGTTCCGGCACAGATGGACGCGAGGGGGCTTGGCGTGAGCCAAAAAGCCGCTGCAACATGGCCATAAGGATGGCCCAACCGGGCCCAAAAAGCTATGCGCGGGATGCCGCGTCGGCCCTTGGGGGTGCGGTGTGGTTAATGTCCGCTCGGTTTGCTGCGGAAATCCGCCCAGCGTTCGCGCCCGCCCTGGTTGTCCAGGTAGTTGACGAGCGCGGCGACGACGCTGCGGTCGAATTTGTGCGCCGAGTCCTTCAGCAACGCATCGACCGCCCCGTCGAAGTCGAGCCCGTTGCGGTAGGCGCGCGGGCTGACGAGGCCGACAAAGGCGTTGGCCACCGCGATCACGCGGGCGCTTTTCAGGATTTCCTGGCCTTTCAATCCGAGCGGGGTGCCCGAGCCGTCCCAGGCCTCGAGAATCTGCCGAAGGGTTTCGACGATGGGCACGTCGAACGGCACACCCTCGAGCAGCTCGGCGCTCGCCAGGATGCTTTCCCGGATCTGGCGCAGCTCGTCGTCCGTGAGCTTGCGTTCGGTGGTCAACAGCTCGACGGGGACGAGGATTTTACCGAGATTCATGAGGAGCGCCGCGATTTCGACCGTCTTTAGTTCGGTGCCATCGGCGCCGCTCTGCTCGGCGATCGTGTGCGCGACCGTGGCCACGCGCCGGGAATGATTCGCGGCGTGGGGGTCGCGCCGGTCGACGACGCCGACCAGAGTGTCGACCAGGGTCTTGAGGTCATGCTCACGCCTCTTGCGTTCGGTGACTTCGGCGGTGATGTCCTCCGAGACCAGGAGCACGCTCAGCGGCCGGTCGACCGCCTTGGGAAGCGGAATGTGCCGGGTCTGGATCACCTTCGCGTGGCCGTTGTCCTCGACCTCATGCACCGTCACCACGGGCTCTTTCGTGGCGAACACGCCACGATTGACGGGCTCGATCCGCGCGGCCTCGACGGGGCCGACGACGCTCTTGAGCGATTTGCCGAGCAAGTCTTCGGCGGCGATCCCGGCGTCCTGGGCCACCTTCTCGTTCGCGAAGCGGAAGCGCGAACGGTCGTCCAGGATACAGATGCCGTTGGGTTGGCTGTCGGTGACGAGCTGGAGCAACTTTTGCTGACTCTCGAAGCGCTCGGCGAGCTTGCGGTACATCTCGGCCGATTCGCTGGCGCGGCGCGAGGTCCCATGCCTCCAGACCGCGATCAAGGCGACGACGAGCACACCGATGATGAGAAGGAAGACGACGATCAGGCGCGTGGTGCGCGTGTTCGTGTCCGCCAGGGCCTCCGCCGTGTCGACCTTGTAGAGAAGAGTCCAGGGCGTGCCGGCGAGCGCGCGCGCCACCGCCAGAACCTCGATCCCGCGATAGTCCCGCTTGACTCCGAAGCCGCCCGGCGTGGCGAGCGCAAAGCCGGCGGCGAGCTCGGGCGTATCCAGCGCAAGCGTCCGGCGCAAGGCCCCGGTGCCGTCGCTCAAGGGCGAAAGATA
>JAPUJA010000114.1 GCA_027296525.1 Pseudomonadota bacterium
GGGAAGGCTGGGGCACCTGACCCGCCCCCGGAAACCGGGCGGAGGCCGCCGATCCTATTGGAAAATTCGACTCAGCCTCTAGACTGCGAGACAACAAAAAGGCCGACAGGAAGAGGGCCCAAGATGTCGCCGGGGATCTTCGAGACCGAGCTCGAGAAGCGCACGGCGAATTACACGCCGCTGACGCCGCTCAATTTCCTGCGGCGCGCGGCGCTCGCCTACCCCCAGCACGCCGCGATCATCCACGGCGATCTCCGCTACGACTATCGCACCTTCTATGAGCGTTCCGTGCGCCTGGCCTCGGGCCTCGGCGGGCTGGGCGTCGGCCCGGGCGATACGGTCGCGATGCTGGCGCCCAACATCCCGGCCGCGCTCGAGGCCCTGTTCGCCGTGCCGATGCTGGGGGCGGTGCTCAACATGATCAACGTCCGGCTCGACGCCGCGACCGTCGCCTACATCCTCGAGCACTCCGAGGCCAAGGCCTTCATCGCCGATCGGGAGTTCGGCTCGACGGCCACGGACGCGCTCGGGCGTCTTCAAGAAAAACCCCGGCTGATCGAGATCGACGATCCCCTGGCCGAAAGCGGCCAGCCGATCGGCGGCGAGGATTACGAGGCGTTCCTGGATTCCGGCGATCCCGATTTCGATTGGCCGGGGATCGCCGACGAGTGGCAGGCGATCAGCCTCAACTACACCTCGGGCACCACGGGCGATCCGAAGGGCGTCGTCTTCCACCACCGGGGCGCCTACATCACGACTTTAAGCAACGCGCTCGTTCACCGCTTCACGCCGCAGCCGGTCTATCTCTGGACGCTGCCGCTCTTTCACTGCAACGGCTGGACCAACGGCTGGGTCGTGACCGCGCTCGCGGGCACCCACATTTGCCTCAGACGCATGGATCCGGCCGAGGTCTTCCGGCTCATCGACAAGCACGAGGTGAGCCACATGTCGGGCGCGCCGATCGTGCTGAACGCGCTGGTGAACGCGCCGCCCGAACTCCGCCGCAAGACGACCCATGTCATCGAGTTTACCACCGGGGGCGCGGCGCCGCCCGCCGCGGTGTTCGAGAAAAGCGCCGAGATCGGCTTCAACATCACCCACGCTTATGGCCTGACTGAGAGCTACGGGCCCGCCTCCAGTTGCGCCTGGCACGGCGAGTGGAACGATCTGCCTCTCGGCGAGCGCGCGCACAAGATGGAGCGCCAGGGCATCGCCACCCTCTCGATCGACGAGATGGCGGTGCTCGATCCCGAAACCCTCGCGCCGGTGCCCGCTGACGGCGAGACGATGGGCGAGATCATGCTGCGGGGCAACACGGTCATGAAGGGCTACTTGAAGGACGCGCCCGCGACGGCGGCCTGCTTCGAAGGGGGCTGGTTCCATTCGGGCGACCTCGCGGTCGTGGAATCCGACGGCTATGTGCTGATCAAGGACCGTTCGAAGGACATCATCATCTCGGGCGGCGAGAACATCTCCTCGCTCGAGATCGAAAGCGTGCTCTACCACCATCCGGCGGTGCTCGAAGCCGCCGTCGTCGCGCGCGCCGACGAGAGGTGGGGCGAGAGCCCGTGCGCCTTCATAACCCTCAAGCCCGACGGGGAGGCCACGAGCGCGGAAGACATCATCGCCTTCTGCCGCGAGAACATGGCGCACTTCAAGGCGCCCAAGACGGTGATCTTCGGGCCCCTGCCCAAGACCGCGACCGGCAAGATTCAAAAATTCATGCTGCGGGAAAAGTTGCGCGCGCTCGGGCCGCGCAAGGAGCCGGAGGCGTCATGACCGCGCTTACCCTCAATCCGCGCGACATCGACTTTCTGCTCTACGAGCTCTTGAAGGTCGAGGAACTCACCGAGCGGCCGCCTTTCGCGGATCATTCCCGCGAGACCTTCGCGGCCGCGATCGAAACCGCGCGCAAGATCGCCGAGGAGCGCTTCCTCCCCCTTTATCGCGAGACCGACCTCCACGAGCCGAGGATCGTCGAGGGCCGTGTCGAGATGATCCCGTCCGTCAAGGAGGCACTGGATGCCGCGGCCGAAGCCGGCTTCATCGCCGCCCACAAGCCCTTCGAGCAGGGCGGCATGCAGCTTCCCTGGACGGTGGCCCAGGCCGCGCTCGCCCACTTCAAGGCGGCGAATATCGGGATCTTCGCCTATCACTTCCTGACCATCGCCGCGGCCAACATGATCGACGCCTTCGGCAACGAGGCACAGAAGGCGCGCTATCTCGAGGCGCTGCTCGCCGGCCGGTTCTACGGCACCATGGCGCTGACCGAGCCCCAGGCCGGGTCCTCGCTCGCGGACATCAGGACGAGCGCGGAGCCGACGGAGGCCGGGCATTACCTTCTCAAAGGAAGCAAGATTTTCATCTCCTGCGGCGCCCACGAGCTTTCGGAGAACATCGTCCATCTCGTGCTCGCCCGCATCAAGGGCGCACCACCGGGCGTCAAGGGCATCTCGCTCTTCATCGTGCCGCGCTACCGGATGGAAGGCGACGGGCGGGCCGGCAACGACATCACGCTCACTGGGCTCATCCACAAGATGGGCTACCGGGGCACGACCTCGACGATGCTTCAGTTCGGCGAGAAGGGCGACTGCCGCGGCGAGCTTCTGGGCGAGCCCCATATGGGGCTTTCCTACATGTTCCGGATGATGAACGAGGCGCGCATCGGCGTCGGCCTGGGCGCTGCCTGCCTCGGCTATGTCGGCTATCTGAACGCCCTCGACTATGCCCGCAACCGGCCCCAGGGGCGAAAGCCGGACGCCAAGGACCCTTCGAGGCCACCCATCGCGATCATCGAGCATGCGGATGTGAAGCGCATGCTGCTCGCCCAGAAGGCCTATGTCGAAGGCGCGCTCGCGCTTTGCTTCTACGCCGCGCGCCTGATCGACGAGCAGCGCAGTGCGCCCGAGGTGGAGGCGCGGCGAAAGGCGGGCCTGCTGCTCGAGCTCCTGACCCCGATCGTCAAGGCCTGGCCCTCCGATTACGGCGCGGAAGCCAACAGCCTCGCGATCCAGGTGCTCGGCGGCTACGGCTACACCCGCGACTACCCGGTCGAGCAGCATTACCGCGACAACCGCTTGAACGCGATCCACGAGGGCACGAACGGCATCCAGGCGATCGACCTCCTGGGGCGCAAGGTCGCGATGGCCGACGGCGAGGCCTTGACGCTGTTCGCCCAGGAAATCACCCGCTCGGCCGAGGCCGCGAAGGCGCAAGTCGGTCTCGGGGGTTACGCCGACGACCTGACGCGCGCGCTTGGCGCCATAAGGGAGACGACCGATGCCCTACTGGCCGCGCGCCAGCGGGGCGCGATCGAGCTCTCGCTCGCCAATGCGAGCCTCTATCTCGATGCCCTCGGCCATCTGACCGTCGCCTGGCTCTGGCTCCGTCAGGCGCTCGTGGCGCGCGAGGGCGAAGCAAGCGCCCGGCCTGAGGACGCGGATTTCTACCGGGGCAAGCTCCAGGCCTGCCGCTACTTCTTCCGCTTCGAGTTGCCCAAGATCGAGCAGCACTGCCGGATCTTAAGCGCGCTCGATGGCACGACGATGGAGATGCAGGACGCCTGGTTCTGAAACCGCCGGGGATTTCACGAAAGGGAGATCACCATGACGATCGAAAAGGTGGGCGTCGTCGGCGCCGGCATGATGGGATCGGAGATCGCGCTCATTCACGCGCTCGCGGGACGCAACGTCCTCCTGCACGACGCCTCCGAAGAACAGCTCGAGAAGGCGCTGGCGAAGCTCGCCCGCGTGCTCGACCGCGGGATCGCCGGGGGCACCTATGACGAGGACCAGAAGAAGGCCGCGCTCGCGAACCTCGCGCCCACCGCCTCGCTTGAAGATTTCGCCGATCGCGAGCTCGTCACCGAGGCGGTGTTCGAAGAGGCGGCGGTGAAGGGCGAGGTCTATCGCGCGCTTCAGCACATCCTCGCGCCGGATTGTATCGTGACGACCAACACCTCGACGATCCCGATCGCGTCGCTCGCCGGGAGCTTCCCTGCCGAACGGCGCGCACGCTTCCTCGGCACCCACTTCTTCGCGCCCGTCTCGCGCATGAAGCTGGTCGAGGTGATCCCCGGCATGGACACCGACGAGGCGGCCGTCGAGACGGTCACCACGGCGTTGCGCGCGGCGGGCAAGGAGCCCATCCGCATCAAGGACGTGCCGGGCTTCGTCGTCAACCGGCTGCTTCACGTCTTCTTCATCGAGGCCGTGCGTCTGGTCGAGGAGGGGGTGGTGAGCGCCGAGGACCTCGACAGGGCCTGCCGGCTCGGCCTCTCGCACCCGATCGGCCCGTTCGAGCTGATGGATTACGTCAAGAACTCACTGACGCTTCAGGTCCAGGAGATCCTCCACGAGGCCTACGGGCCGCGCTTCCTGCCCCGCCCGCTCCTCAAGCAGCTCGTCGATGCCGGCTATGACGGCCGGCGCACGGGAAAAGGCTGGTACAGTTACGAGGAGAAGAAGTCGTGAGGCGAGAGCGGTGGCGCGGGGTTTGGTACTCGCGGCCAAAGTGAATTCGTGCAAGCGTAGACTCTATAATGATAACGACTAAATAAGACGGTCCGACTGGACCGGAAGAGCGGCATCGGTGAGTGTAGACCGTTATGGCATAAGGGATCCCGAACTGGGATTGCCTACCTGACAAACAGTTCGGGATTCCTATCGCCTCGTCTTTCACAACCTCGGGACGTTAGCTGCCTTAGCGGCAATCCCATTCTTTTTAACGACTTGCATTTCCTGGTTATTCTTAACGTTCGCTGACACATCTTCAGCTTTTGAACTCATCGATTTCATCGCAAGTTGGTTGTTTTTCGCCGCTTTCCAGGTTTCCTGGTTCAGGTTTGTGTTGCTTGGTCGCAGGGACTCGTCCGCACCCATTCAGTTCCGGCTCGGGCAACGCGAACTAAGAGTTTATTTCTATATCTTGCTGATATCGTCTCCTGAAATTTTGTGGATGGCCGTATATTCCCTTTCCTATGACTATATGAGCGAAATCGCAGCATCTCTCATAAACTTTGTCATTGTGTTGTTATCATTGATCCTCTTTATTCGCTTCGGGCTCGTACTTCCAGCGGCGTCTCTCGACAAAGCGTTCAGCCTGGGGGACGCCGCCAAGCATATAAAAGGCTACGGCGAGAACTTTTTTTGGATACTTCTTCTAATAGGGCTGCCCGCTGCGGCGGTTCTATTCGCTCTTACGGTTGCCTTGTATCTGGTGTTTTTGCAAACCAAGGATATTACCGTAATTTTGCACCTCATTTTTATTGTTGGGCCTGTAAGTTATATTTCTTTGGCGCTTTGCAGCTCGGCACTCGCGTTGATGTTCCAACGTCTGGCGGCTTCGCCGTCAGACGCATCCAGTGAATAGGGGCTGCCCGAGGGCATCGCCAGTCCGCGCGACGATAAACCTACTCTTGCTCATCGCCGGGGATGCGTAACGACAACATTCCATCCGAAACCGCGCAATCGGCGACGAACGGCCCGGCGGCGGAAACCATAAAACTCACGCGTGAGCATTCCTGGCGGCTCAACCCCTCCGAGGCCATCCAGCCTCAGAAGCGGCTCACAGCCGAGATGCTGACCGACGACCGTAACGGGCTATGTGAGCGCGCTTAGGAAATCGTCGAGCGCGGCGTTGAACGCATCCGGGCGCTCCCAAAACATCATATGCCCCGCGTCGGCATAGACCGCCGAGTGGGGCGTCGATCCGCTGATACCTAATCGCAGTGCAGCTCGATGGCGACGCAGGTGTCGTAGAACTCCTTGACCTTGGCGATCTTGCCGTCGCGCATGGTCACCCAGTGCACCCATTCGGTTTCACCCTCGCGGTTCGTGTTCAGGCTTCGCGTCTTCATGTGACCGAGCACGGCCACCTTATCGGCTTGGGCGATGAATTCGTCGGCGACGAACTCGACATGCTCCAGGTTGGACGCAACCGTCTGCATGTACCCGATGAAGGCGTCCCGCCCCTTGTGGATACCGGCCCAGGGAATTCGCTCCGCCGGACCGATCGAGTGGTATTCAACGTCGTCTGAGACGGCGTTCATCGCCGGTTCGAGCTCCCCCCGGTTGAAACAGTCGTAGACGTCTTTGAGGATGCGGACGTTCTCGGCTTCGGTGCTCATCACTCTCTCCTCCTTCCGCCGATTATCACCCCGCAGGCCAGGCAAGGCAAAGCCGGGAATGATCATGAACGCCTCAAGCCAGGAAGCGGTGGCGTTCTCCCTTCGGAGGCGCGAAGCAGTCGCACCGCCTACCCATGAGCCGGTAACGATTTCGCGCCACGGCGTCATACAGCCGGTCGCGAAGCGCGCGCGGCACGAGGCACGCCATGGATGCGAGGAAAGACCAGGGCGCGCCCATGAGGCACATGACACGCAACGCCCCTTCGGACTTCGTATAGACCCGGCCGCCGTCGATGACGGCGAAGGTTTCGAATTCTTCGAGTGGCATGCCAAGCCGACGGAGCCAGCCCTGTCCTTCCGCCGATTGCGCAGCGGAGAAGACGAGGGGCTTGCCCGCCGAGTGCCGGAGGACGAACAGAACCGATCGGCTGCAGAAAGCGCATGTGCCGTCGAACAGCATGATGGCGTCTACTTTCCGGGCCAGCCCCGTCATCTCGCCACTCCCCGATTAAGGCGCCGCGTGTTCCGCCACGCAAGCAGCGCAGGTGGAAGAACTGACTTGCGCATCACAGAATTGACTCTCGCTGT
>JAPUJA010000115.1 GCA_027296525.1 Pseudomonadota bacterium
CTGCGGAAGGCCTCGCGCAGCGCATCGAACGAGCCATAAAACTCCATGTGCTCGGGGTCGATGTTGGTGACCACGACCACCGTGGCCGGGAGCTTCACGAAGCTTCCGTCCGACTCGTCGGCTTCGACGACCATCCAATCGCCGGTTCCCAGGCGCGCGTTCGTGCCGTAGGCGTTGATGATGCCGCCGTTGATCACGGTCGGATCGTATTGCGCGCCTTCGAGCACCGCCGCGATCAGCGACGTCGTCGTGGTCTTGCCATGAGTGCCGCCCACGGCGATCGACCATTTGAGGCGCATGAGCTCGGCCAACATCTCGGCGCGGCGCACGATCGGGATCATGCGCGCCCGCGCGCTCACGACCTCCACGTTCGAGGGATCGACGGCCGACGAGACGACGACGACCTCGGCCTCGCCAAGGTTGGCCGCGTCGTGCCCGATGGTCACCGGGATGCCGAGCTGACGCAGGCGCTTGACGTTCGCGTTGTCGGCGAGATCGCTTCCCTGAACCTTGTAGTCGCGGTTGTGCATGACCTCGGCGATGCCGCTCATGCCGATGCCGCCGATGCCGACGAAATGAACCGTGAAGTCGCCGAGCGGCGTGAAGGTCATGCCGCGTCCTCCTGCGGCAAGGTCGGCGTGCGCCGGCCATTCGTCCCGGTCACGCGCTCGACGAGATCGGCGAGGCGGTGCGCGGCGTCGGGCCGGCCCAGGCGGCGCGCGTTTTCGGCGGCGCTCGCGAGAGTGCCGGGCTCGGTAAGAAGGCCCTCCAGGCGGGCCGCGAGGTTGGGCGGGGTGAAGCCGTCTTGATCCATCAACCACGCCCCGCCGGCATCCGCGAGCGCCGCCGCGTTCGCCCGTTGGTGGTCGTCGACGGCGAGGGGATAGGGAACCAGGATCGCGGGGCGCGCGACGGCCGAAAGCTCGGCAATCGTGGAGGCGCCCGCGCGGCAGATGACCAGATGGGCACCTCCAAGCCGTTCGGCCATGTCCTCGAAGAAGCTCGAAAGGCTCGCCTCGATGCCTGCCTCCCCGTAATGCGCGCGCACGCCCTCGAGATCTTCGGGGCGGCACTGCTGGGAGACGCTGAGCCGCGCGCGCAACGCTTCGGACAGCGCCGAGAGGGCGTCCGGCACCACCCGGCTGAAGATTTGAGAGCCCTGGCTGCCGCCGAACACGAGAAGGCGAACCGGACCGCCCGGTTCCGGCGCCGTGTAGGGCGCCTCGCTGAGCGCCGCGATCGCCGGGCGCACCGGGTTGCCCGTATGGGTCACGCGCGCCGGCTGCTTGACCCGTTGGGTCGTGGCGAACGATGTCGCGATCGCGCTGACGCGCCCCGCCATCAGCCGGTTGACTTGGCCCAGCACCGCGTTTTGCTCGTGAATCACGGTGGGCACGCCCATTCCGCTCGCGCCGAACATGGTGGGGAGGGAGGGATAGCCGCCGAAGCCGACGGCGCCGGCGGGTGCCAGGCGGCCGAGCAGGAAGCGCGCTTCGAAGAGCCCGACGATGATCCCGACGACGCCCCGCAGACGCTTCACAAGCCCACGGCCCCGGAAGGTTCCCGCGTGGATCGTGTGGCTCTCGAGCGTCGCCAGACCCTCGCCGAAGGTGCCGGCGCGCCGGTCGGTCACGAGCACGAGGCGGTGGCCGCGCTGGGAGAGCTCGGAAGCAAGCGCCTGGGCGGGGAAGAGATGGCCGCCCGTGCCGCCGGCGGCGAGAACGATCGGCCCGCTCATACCAGACCCTCCACGCCGCGCCGGTGGCGCGTGAGTGCGAGCACCATGCCCATCCCGAGGGCGATCGCGAGGAGAGACGAACCGCCGTAACTGATGAACGGAAGGGTCATGCCTTTGGCCGGCATCAGGCGAAGCGTCACCGCCATGTTGATCAGGGCCTGAAGGCCGAACTGAGTGAGCAGCCCGGCGACGGCGAGCAGGATGAAGAGGCTCTTTTCCTGCAGCATGCGCGCGTAGCCCCGAAGCACGATGAATGCGAAGAGGGCGACGATGAAGAGACACAGGAAGGCGCCGAACTCTTCGCCGGCGACCGCGAAGATGAAGTCCGTGTGAGCGTCGGGCAGGATTTCCTTGACCGAGCCCTGGCCGGGTCCGCGCCCGAGCAGCCCGCCATGCATGAAGGCATCGAGCGAGCGGTCGATCTGGTAGCTGTCGCCGGAGGCCGGGTCGAGAAACCGGTCGATGCGATTGGAGACGTGGGGCAAAAGAACGTAGCCGGTGGCGACGAGGCCGACCGCGAGACCGATGAGAAGGAGCAACCAGACGACCGGCAGGCCGGCCAGGAAAAACTGCAGCAGCCACACCACGGTGACCGCCATGGTCGTGCCGAAATCGGGCTGAAGCGCGACGAGTCCGGCGACGAGAACGAGGCAGCCCGCGCAGACGAGGCGGCTTGGCAAGCGGTGTTCGATCCGTCCTTCCGCAAGCAGCCATGCGGTGACCACGGCGAAGGTCGGCTTGACGAATTCCGACGGTTGCAGCGAGAGTCCGGCGAGGGAGATCCACCGGCTTGCGCCCTTGATCTCATCGCCGATGAGCAGCGTGAGCAGGAGAAGGCACAAGGCCAGTCCAAAACCGGAGACGGCGAGACGTCGCACGCCGAGCGGCGAGAGGAGCGAAACGCCGAGCATCAAGGCAAGCGCAAAGGGCAGGAAGGCGAACTGGTGGCGCACGAAATAAAACGAGTCGAGCTCGATACGCTCGGCAACCGCGGGGCTCGCCGCCAGGGTCAGCACGGCACCGACCCCGACGAGCAGGGTAAGCGCCGCGAGTGTCCAGCGATCGACCGTCCACCACCATCGGCCGAGCACGCTGCGATCGTCACGCGCGAAGGTGGTCATGGCACGGCACTCCTGAGCGGCGCCGAATGCCCGCGCCCGCCCGCCGCCTCGAGTTCCTTGACCTCCCGGCGAAAGGCCTCGCCGCGGGCCTCGAAGTTTTCGAACTGGTCGAATGAAGCGCAGGCCGGCGAGAGCAACACGACGGGATCGGGCCGCCGCCCAGCGCGGGCGAGCGCGTAGGCCTCGGCCACGGCGCGATCGAGCGTGCCGCAGCGCCGGTAAGGGAGGTTGCCCTCGAGCGCCTTCGCGATCTCGTCGGCCGCCTCACCGATGAGCAAGGCGTGGGCGATGCGTGGATAGAGCGGCTCGAGGCCGGATACGCCGCCGGGTTTGGCGCGCCCGCCCACGATCCAGTAGATGTGGTCGAAACAGGCGAGCGCCTTGGCGGCGGCATCGGCGTTGGTCGCCTTGCTGTCATTGACGAAGGCGATCCCCTCGATCGTCGCGATCCGTTCGATACGATGGGCCAAGCCCGGGAAACTGATGAGCGCCCCGCCGGCGGAAGCCGAGGGCACCCCGAGGGCGGTTGCGGCCGCGAAGGCGGCGGCGGCGTTCTGCCAGTTGTGCTGGCCGGGAAGCCCCTTCGCCGGGGTGAGATTGACGACCGGTGCGGCCCCGCCGTCCTTGGCTTCGTGGAGAAGCCCGTCGCTCACATAGACGCCATCCGCCACGCTGTCGGTCGTCGAGATGGCGAGGACCCGGCAATCACCTCGCGCGAGGAGGTCTTCGTAAACGCCGCGGGTATATTCGTCGTCGACCCCGATGATGGCCGTTCCGTCCGGCCTGCGGAAACGAAAGATCTTGCGCTTCGCTGTGATGTAGCCGGACATGTCGCCGTGGCGGTCGAGATGATCGGGCGTCACGTTGAGCAGGACCGCGACGTCGAAGGCGAGGCTGCGGGCGAGGTCGAGCTGATAGGAGGAAAGCTCGAGAACGTAGGTCCCCCGGCCGGCGAACGGCTCGAGATCGAGCGCTGGCGTGCCGATGTTGCCGCCGACCTGAACCTCGTATCCCTGGCGCTCGAGCAGGTGACCGATGAGCGCGGTGGTGGTCGATTTTCCGTTCGTGCCCGTGACACCGACATAGAGCGCGTCGGGCATCGCGCTCTGCAGGAGCTCGACCTCCGGCAGGATCTTGACTCCCGCCGCGACCGCCCGACGCACGACCGGATGGGGCTCGGGATGCGTGAAGGGAACGCCCGGGCTCAACACGAGAGCCGCGACCTTGCTCCAATCGAGCGCGAGGGGATCGTCGAGCGGGACGCCCGCGGCCAAGGCCGCGTCACGCCTTTCCGAGGCGTCGTCCCACGCCTTGACCGCCGCCCCCCCGGCGCCGAGCGCGCGCGCCGCGGACAGTCCGCTCTTTCCCAGGCCGAACACGACGACCTTTTGCTTCGCGTATGACGCCACGGGAACCATGCGCGTCACCGGAGCTTCAAGGTTGAAAGACCGAGCATCGCGAGGACGAAGGCGATGATCCAGAAGCGGATCACGATCGTCGGCTCGAGCCAGCCCATCTTCTCGAAATGATGATGCAGCGGCGCCATGCGGAAGATCCGCCGTCCGGTCGTCTTGAATGAGACGACTTGCACGATCACGGAGACCGTTTCGAGGACGAACAGGCCGCCGACTATCGCGAGTACGAATTCATGCTTGGTGATCACGCTGACGGCGCCGAGCGCGCCGCCGACACTGAGCGATCCGGTATCGCCCATGAACACCATCGCGGGCGGCGCGTTGTACCAGAGGAAACCGAGGCTCGCCCCGACCAGCGCACCGCACAGCACGGCGAGCTCGCCCGCGCCCGGCACGAACTGGAGCTGGAGGTAATCGGTGAAGACCGCGTTGCCGACGAGGTAGGCGATCAGGGCGAAACAGGCGGCCGCGATCATGACCGGTACGATCGCGAGCCCGTCGAGCCCGTCCGTCAGATTGACCGCGTTGGAGGAGCCGACCATGACGAGCACCGCGAAGGGCACGATGCCCCATCCCAGATTGGCGAGGAACTCCTTGACGAATGGAAAGCTGAGCCTGGTGGCGAGCGGCGCGCTCGTCAGATCCATGATCCAGAGCATCGCGACGACGGCGATCAGGATCTGGGCGCTGAATTTGAGCCAAGCGGGAAGGCCGTGGCTCGAGCGCCGCCGGAGCTTCAGGAGGTCGTCGGCGAAGCCAATCCCGCCGAAGCCGATCGTGACCAGGAGCACCGCCCAGACATAGCCGCTCGTCAGATCGGCCCAGAGCAGCGTGCCGGCGACGAGCCCGAGCAGGATCAGGAAGCCGCCCATGGTCGGCGTGCCGCGCTTGGCGATGAGGTGGCCCTCCGGCCCGTCCTCGCGGATCGGCTGTCCTTCCTTTTGCCGCAGGCGGAGCCAGCGGATGACGGTGGGGCCGACCAGGAAGGAGATCAATAAGGCCGTCAGCACCGCGCCGCCTGTGCGAAAGGTGAGGTAGCGAAACAAGTTGAAAAAGCCGATGTCGTCGGCCAGGGGATAGAGCAGGTTGAACAGCATCGATCCGTCCCTTGCCCGTCAGCCCGCGGCGCGGGGCGTAGCGTCGCCCGCAGCGGCGAGCAGGGCGTCGACGACGAGCCCCATGCGGCTTCCCGCCGAACCCTTGACCATCACCACGTCGCCCGGCCCGACGGCGTGGCGCAGAAGCGGTATCAGATCGCCTGGCCCGGCGCCGTGGCCGCCGCGCCGGTGTTTGGGAAGCGCGTCGTGGAGCGCGTGCATGAAGCGTCCGACGGTATAGACGGCGTCGAGCCCGGCGTTCTCGATCGGCTCCGCGAGCCCGGCGTGGAGCGCTTCGGAATCGGGCCCGAGCTCGAGCATGCCGCCGAGCACGGCGATGTGTCTTCCCGCGGCGGGCATGGCGGCGAGGAGCTCGATCGCGGCCCGCATGGAGGCCGGGCTCGCGTTGTAGCTTTCGTCGATCAACTCAAACGCCCCGTCCGGCAGTGTGACGCTCTGGCGCCGGCCGCGCCCTTTGAGCGCCGTCACGGTGGCGAGGCTCTCGGCGGCGCGTGAAAGATCGGCGCCCACGGCCTGTGCGGCCGCAAGCACGGCCACGCTGTTCAAGGCCCAATGGGCGCCCGCAAGGCCAAGCCGATAGTCGATCGGCTGCCCGCCGATCGAGGCCCGCACGGCACTCGCCCCGGGCTCGACCGAAACCTCGAGGAGGCGCGCTTCGGCGTCCTCGGAGCGCCCGAAGGAAATGATCCGCTCGATCCCCCGCCGACGGGCGGCCCGTGCGAGGCGCTTATGGTGAGCGTTGTCCCGGTTGAGCACGGCGATGCCGTGGGCGTCCATGCCTTCGAAGATCTCGGCCTTCGCGTCGGCGATCGCCTCGACAGAGGCGAAGGCTTCGAGATGCGTGGCCTCGACCGTGGTGATCAGCGCGAGGTGGGGGCGGGCCAGCCGGGTGAGCGGGGTGATCTCGCCCGGATGGTTCATGCCGATCTCGAACACGCCGTAGCGGCAATCGGTGGCCATGCGCGCGAGGCTCAAGGGCACGCCGATCTGGTTGTTCTGACTGCCGGCGCTCGCCGCCGTCTTGCCTTGCTCTGAAAGAACGTGACGGAGCATTTCCTTCGTGCCCGTCTTGCCGACGCTTCCGGTCACTACGAGGATGCGCGCCGGCGTCCGGGCCCGGCCCGCCTCGGCCAAACGCACGAGGGCATCCTGGCTGTCGGTCACGACGAGGAGCGGCGTGTTCGGCGAGGCCGCGCCGGGCGGGCGCTCGACGAGCGCGCCGGCCGCGCCCTTTTCAAGCGCCTGGGTGACGAAGTCGTGGCCATCGAAGCGGGGGCCCTTGAGCGCCACAAAGAGATCGCCGGGACGAAGAGCGCGGCTGTCGATGGCAACGCCCGTCGCGCGCCACGCGCCGTAGGGTTTGCCGCCCGTGGCCCGGGCCGCGTCCTCGATGGTCCAGAGAGCGGCGGCGGTCATGCTCTTCCTCCCGCGAGCGCACGGACCGCATCGAGTGCGCAGTCGGCATCGTCGAACGGGATCGTCCGGTCGCCGACGATCTGGCCTCGCTCATGGCCCTTGCCCGCGATAAGCAGCACGTCGCCCGATTGCAATTGCCGGACCGCCGCCTGAATCGCCCGGGCGCGGTCGCCGATTTCCTCCGCGTTCGGACAGGCGGCACAAATCTCGTGGCGGATCGCAGCCGGATCCTCGCTGCGGGGATTGTCGTCGGTGACGATGACCGCGTCGGCGAGCCGGCCGGCGATTTCGCCCATCAGCGGGCGTTTGCCGCGGTCACGGTCGCCGCCACAACCGAACAGGGCGACGAGGCGCGCCCGCGTGTAGGGACGCAGCGCCGTCAGCGCCGTGGCGAGCGCGTCCGGCGTGTGGGCGTAATCGACGAAGATCAGCGCCTCGCGCGGATGCCCGGGGATCGCCTGGAGGCGCCCCTGGACGCCCGAGACCCGCGGGAGGGCCTCGAGCACGGCCTCGAAGGTGAGGCCCGAGGCGAGGGTGAGACCGATCGCCGCCAGAAGGTTGCTCGCCTGAAAGGCGCCGGGCAGCACGATCTCGATCTCGTGGTTCGTCCCGCCGGTCTCGATGCGCAGCCGCTGTCCGGCGCCCGAGGGCGCGCTCGAGACGAGCTTCAGGTCGCGGCCCTTGCGGCCGAAGCTCAGGATGCGATGGCCGCGCGCGCGGCAGACGCGCCTTAGGATTTCGTATTCCGGGACGTCCGCGTTCAACACCGCGGCGCCGCCCTCGCCCATGAGTTCCTTGAACAGGCGGAGCTTGGCTTCGAGATAACGCTCGGCGGTGCCGTGGTAGTCGAAATGATCGCGCGTGAGGTTCGTGAAGGCGGCGGCCCTTATTGTCACCCCGTCGAGGCGGTGTTGATCGAGGCCGTGGGATGACGCCTCGAGCGCGACGTGGTCGATGCCGCGCCG
>JAPUJA010000116.1 GCA_027296525.1 Pseudomonadota bacterium
TCGAGGTCGAGGCGCTCGCCCGTCTCGCCCGCTCGCAAGACTGGATCGACGTGGTGCGCCGCTTCATCCCGCCGGAGGAGAAGCTCTTCAGCTGGTGGAGCTACCGGGCGCGTAACTGGGACACCTCCGATCGGGGCCGCCGCCTCGACCACATCTGGGTGACGCCCGCGCTTGAAGATGCGCTCTCAGGGGCCTGTGTGCTCAAGCCCGCGCGCGGCTGGGACACGCCTTCGGATCATGTGCCGGTCATCGCGACGCTCGAGGTTTGAGACGCGGCGCGCCCGCCAGGGCATCGAAGCACCGAGGCCGGGGGCTCGACGATGAGCCGCCACCGTTACGCGACCCGCTCGCTCGTCACAGATTACGCCCGCTCGGGCGTCGGCATGGCCTTCACCTTCGCTCCCCTCGGCCTGCTCGAAACCGGGCCGATCGGCGCCGGGGTGTTCGCAGGGCTGGGCGCGCTCTTTCTCGCCTTCGCCATCCGCACCTGGCGGCGTCAGAGGCTCGAAATCGAGCTCTCCGATGAAGGGATCGGCGCGCGCCGCAAGCGGGTTCGCTGGGATTCGCTCGAGCGCCTCACGCTGCGTTTCTATCCCACGAAACGGGATCGCTCGGACGGCTGGATGCAGATGAACATCAAAGGCGGCGGGCGAGGGCTTCGCATCGATTCCCATCTCGAAGGCTTCGGCGAGATCGCCGAGCGCGCGGCCGAAGCCGCCCAGGCCAACGCCGTCGGTTTAAGCCACGCAACCGAGGCAAACCTCGCCTCTCTCGGGATTCGCCTGCGCCCCGGGCTAGGGCCGCCGATTCCATCTGGTCATCCCGGCGAGCGCCCGATAGATTGAGCGCCAACGCGACAAACGACGGCGCCACGCCATGCCGACCGAAGCCGTATCCTTAAAGCCCGAAGAGGCGCGCGCGCGTCTGTGCGCGCTCATCGCGGCCAAATCGCTCACGAAAGAAGGCACGTTTCAACTGGCCTCGGGCCAGACGAGCGGATTCTACTTCGACATGAAGCCGGTGCTGCTCGACCCGGAAGGCGCGCGGCTCATCGCCGAGGCCGTGCTCGCAGAAATCGAAGGGGACGAGGTCGATCATATCGGCGGCCTCGCCATGGGCGCCATCCCGATCGTCGCCGCGGTCGTGGCGATGAGCTGGTCTCGACGTCCCATCGCCGGCTTCTTCGTCCGGCCGCGCCAGAAGGAACGGGGCACGAAGCGCCTCGTCGAGGGCAATATTCAACGAAACGCACGGGTGGTGCTCGTCGAGGACGTGACCACGACGGGCGGATCGGCGCTCCAGGCGGCGGAGGCGGTGTGGGAATTCGGCTGCGATGTGGTCAAGGTCATCACCGTCGTCGACCGTCTCGCCGGCGCGGGCGCGAATCTGGAAGCGCGCGGGCTCGAGCTCACGGCGCTCTTCACCCGCGATGATTTCAAACTCTAGCGGGACGGAGCGATGGCCGAGCATGTCCGACTCGAGCTCGCGGAAAGGCGCGCGACCATCACGCTGGACCGGCCGGACAAGCACAACCTGCTTGAGATCGATGATCTCGCGCGTTTTGGCGAGCTGATCGAGGCGGTCGACGCCGCGCCCGAATGCCGCGTTCTGATCATCACCGGAACGGGAGCGAAGACCTTCTGCTCAGGCATCGCGATCGGCGACATCGCGGCGACAGACTGGTCGGACAATCCGCTCGAACGCCTGAACGCGCGGCTTGAACGGGTGCGCGTCCCGAGCATCGCGGCGCTCAACGGCTCAGTCTACGGCGGCGCCTGCGACCTCGCGCTCGCCGCGGACTTCCGCATCGGAGTCGAGGGCATGCGGCTCAGACTCCCGGCCGCCGGGCTCGGGGTCGCCTACAACGTCACCGGAATGCGCCGGCTGGTCGAGCGGCTCGGCCTCAACCACGCGAAACGGATACTTCTCGCCGCCCAGGAATTGAGCGCCGAGGCACTTCTGGCGTGCGGCTATCTGGATGAGCTCGTGGCGCCGGGCGCGCTCGAGGGCACCACCGACCGGCGGGCGCGTCGCCTCGAAGAGCTCGCGCCGCGCGCGGTGCAGGGCATGAAGAAGGCGCTCAACGCCATCGCGCGCGGGCAGTTGGATGAAAGCGAGGCGCAAGCGACGATCCTCGCCTCGTTCGCCTCCGAAGATGCCCGCGAAGGCGCGGCCGCCTTCGCCGAGAAGCGCAAGCCCCGCTTCACGGGACGCTAGTTCACGGGGACGCCAGTTCAAGGGGACGCGAGAGCCCGGCGCTTCGACGCCCGCGCGGGACTCACGGGATCAGGCGGTAGCCGCCCCCTTCGGTGACCAGAATCTGGGCGTTCGAAGGATCGACTTCGATCTTCTGACGCAGCCGATAGATGTGAGTCTCGAGCGTGTGGGTTGTGACGCTGGCGTTGTAGCCCCAGACCTCGTTCAAGAGCACGTCGCGGCTCACCATCTTGTCACCGGCGCGCAAGAGATATTTGAGGATCGCGGCCTCCTTCTCGGTGAGCCGGACCTTGCCCTTGCCGTCCGCCTCGATCAGGGTCTTCGCGCTCGGCTTGAAGCTGTAGCGCCCGATGGTGAAGACGGCGTCCTCGCTCTGCTCGTGCTGGCGGAGCTGGGCGCGAACGCGCGCGAGCAGCACGCCGATGCGGAAGGGTTTCGCGATGTAATCGTTGGCGCCCGAATCGAGCCCGAGGATGACGTCGGCTTCGCCGTCGGCCGCGGTCAACATGACGATCGGCACCTTGACGCCCGTGCGGCGCATGAGCCGGCAGACCTCGCGCCCGTCGATATCGGGCAAGCCGACATCGAGCAGGATCAGGTCGTAATCCTGCTCCTTCACCGCCTCGAGGGCCCGGGCCCCGGTCTCGACCGTGGCGGCCTCGTATTCCTCGTAGAGACCGAGCTGCTCGGCGAGGGATTCGCGCAAATGCCGGTCGTCATCGACGATCAGAAGGCGTTTTTGATGGCTCATTTTCCCCGACCCAAGGCCGTAAAGCGCAATGCTTTCTTTCATCTTAGTGCATTCTTCGCCCGATTGCAGCGCGCCGGCGAGGCGGGGCGACGGACGCGCCCCGGGGCGCGGCTCGAACCCGGCAAGAATTGCCGGGAAGGCCGCGCAGGGCCCCCGGTCGCGGCACGCAAGCTCCTCATTTTCAAGCATTTCCCCCCTTGGCCCACCATTTGCAGTGAAACGGGCATCAAGACGAGCACGAACGCCAGAATCAAGGAGCCGAAATGGCCATCGAAGCCGCCGCCATATCCGGCAGGCCCGTAACCGTGCCGCTCAACCCCGCCGCCTTCGACGAGGCGCCGGGCTCGGGCGAGGGCGCGACGAAAGGGATCTCACTCTGGGGGGATGACGGGCTCTCCTTCGGGGATTTCCTCGACACCATCAACCCGCTCCAGCACCTGCCCATCATCTCCTCCGTCTACCGCTGGCTCTCCGGCGACGATCTCGCGGCCGGTCCGCGCCTGTTCGGAGGCGCGATCTATGGCGGGCTGATCGGGCTCGGCGCCGCGGCCGTGAACGTGGTCGCCGAATCGGCCACGGGCCGAGACCTCGGCGAGCATATTTTGGCCCTTTTCGAGTCCGATGAGGAAACGCCCGGGATTGCCGACGGGGGCACGCAGTTCGCCGAGCTCGAAACCGCGACCGACGCCACCTTCGCCTCGGGAGACGAGCTTGGGGAAATTGCGCCGGGGAGCGGCCGCGATGATATGCTGAGCGGCTACGCCACGCGGACAGACGGCAAACCCTTCGCCGGGAAGAGCCTGCCGAGCCGTACCGTGAGCCCGCTGGAGCCCGCCATGCCGCTGGATGTCTTCATCGCATCGCTGTTCGGTTCCGACGAGGACGAAACCCGAACCGCCACGGCGGACATACGCCCGTTCAAGGCGGCGGGAACGGCTTACGCCCTCTACCGGCAGGCGAACCACGCCGGAAAAGCGGGGAGCCGCCTCAGTCAGTCCGCTTAAGGCCGCCTTGGCCTCCCAAGCCCGGTCCACGACCCACGGGTCCACAACCCACGGGTCCATGACCCACGATCTCATCGTCACCGCCGAAGGTGCGCTCGAATGGCGCGGCCAGCGCTACGCTTGCGCGCTCGGCGCGGGCGGCGTGGTGCGCGCGAAGCGTGAGGGCGACGGCGCGACGCCGGCGGGCTGCTTTGCCTTGAGACGCGTGCTCTACCGGCCCGATCGTCTCGCGCCCCCGAAGACGCGCCTGCCGCTCAGCCCCTTGAACCCCCGCGACGGCTGGTGTGACGACCCGGAAGATCCACTTTACAACCAGCCGATCCGCCAGCCTTACGGCGCGCATTTCGAGGTGCTCTGGCGCGATGACGGCCTCTATGACGTGATCCTGGTCTTGGGCTACAACGATGCGCCCGTGGTGCCGGGCCGGGGAAGCGCCATCTTCCTCCACATCGCCAAGCCCGACCTCGGGCCGACCGAAGGCTGCGTGGCGCTCGCGCGCGGGGATGTGCTCGAACTCCTGGCCGGCATCGACCCGCGCGCCAGGCTGCGGGTGCTCGAGCCCGGGGAAACCCCTTAAGCGCCCGCGCGCGGCCCGAAGATCGCGGAACCCACGCGCACGACCGTGGCGCCGAACTCGATCGCCGTCTCGTAATCCCCGCTCATGCCCATGCTAAGCCCTTTAAGCCCGTTCCGGCGGGCGATCTCGCCGAGCAGCGCGAAATGGAGCGCGGCCTCTTCATCCAACGGCGGGATGCACATGAGGCCCGCGAGCGAAAGCCCGAATTCGTCGCGGCAGGCGGCGATGAGAGCGTCGGCCTCTTCGGGCAAGACCCCGCCCTTCTGGGGCTCCGCGCCCGTATTGACTTGGACGTAGCAGGGAACGCGCTTGTCCGTGCGGGCCATCTCTTGAGCGAGCACGCGCGCGAGCTTGGCGCGATCGACGGTCTCGATGACGTCGAAGAGCTCGACGGCGGCGCGCGCCTTATTGGTCTGCAAAGGACCGATGAGGTGGAGCGCCGCATCCGGGTAATCGGCCTTGAGCCCGGGCCATTTCTTTTCCGCCTCCGGAACCCGGTTCTCGCCGAAGAACCGCTGACCGGCCTCGAGCACGGGCCGAATGCGCTCGGGCCCGAAGGTCTTCGAGACGGCAATGAGGCCAATCTCGTCGGCCGCGCGCCCCGCCCGCTGGGCGGCGGCCGCGATGCGCGCGGTCACCTCGGCCAGGTTGGCGGCAACCTCGGTTGCCACTTGCGATTGCGGGCGCGGCCGGGCCATGCAAGCTTCGGGTCAAGATGGGCGGAAAGAACCACAGAACCCTAGCAGAGCTCGCCAAGGCGCTCAATTTGCGATCGGGCGACGGCCGGCGGCTTCCGCCCCTCATCCTCATGACCGATGCCCGTCGCCTGCCCGACCCGCTGGCGGCGGCGATGACCCTGCCCCGGGGCAGCGCCGTGATCCTGCGCGACTATGACAGCCCGGCGCGCGCCGCCCTCGCCCGAAGGCTCGCCCGGCTCTGCCGGCGGCGGGGGCTCAAGCTCCTGATCGCCGCCGACTGGGCGCTCGCGCTCGCGGTCGGCGCCCAGGGCGTCCACCTGCCGGAAGGACTCGCCCATCGCGCGCGGGCGGTCAGGCGAAACCCCCGCTGGCTGATCACCGCCTCGGCCCACTCACGCGCCGCCCTCGTCGAGGCGGCGCGCGCCGGTGCGGACGCCGCGATCCACGCCCCCCGGTTGGCGACCCCGAGCCATCCCGGGCGCCGCCCTCTTGGGGCGATGCGTTTCGCGCGGCTCCGGCGCGAGGCGCCCCTGCCGGTTTACGCGCTCGGCGGCGTTTCCGCGGCCGGCGCGCGCCGCCTCAAGGAAACGGGTGCTGTAGGGATCGCGGCGATCGGTGCGCTTCAGCCCGAGCGAAAGTGCCGCTCGAGATAGTCGATCGCCGCCTCGACGCATTCCTCGAGCGATAGCGCGTCCGTCGGAAGCGTGAGCTCGGGCGCCTCCGGCGCCTCGTAGGGCGCCGAGATCCCGGTGAACTGGTCGATCTTCCCGGCGCGCGCCTTGCGGTAGAGCCCTTTAGGATCACGCTTTTCGCAAACCTCGAGGCTCGCCGAGACATAGACCTCGTGAAAGTTGCCCGAGCCCTGCCGCTCGGCGGCGGCGCGCGCGCGATCGCGGTCGGAACGGTAGGGCGAGATGAAGGCGGTGATCACGACGAAGCCCGCCTCGGCGAACAGCGCGGCCACCTCGCCCACCCGGCGGATGTTCTCGGCGCGGTCCTCGGGGCTGAAACCGAGATTGGCGTTGAGGCCGACGCGCAAATTGTCGCCGTCGAGCACATAGACCTGGTAGCCCTTGCGGAAGAGGCGTTGTTCCAACTCGAGCGCGATGGTCGACTTGCCGGCGCCCGAGAGCCCGGTGAACCACAAGACGCCGCCCTGGTGCTGGTTGTGCCGGGCGCGCGTCTCCACCGTGACCCGGTGGGCGACGGAAGAAACATTCGTCGATTTAACCGTGACCAGAGCGCGCTGGTCGGGATAGCCCTCCATGCTGATGACGCCGCCGCCCGCGATGTCATAGCCGTCGACCAAGACGAAGCGTCCGGTACGCGGATTGTTCTTGTGGTCGTCGAGCGCGAGCAGGGAGCGCGTGCGCAACACGAGTTCGGCGAAACCGTGCCGCTCGACGGTCTCACCCTTGATCCTTTCCAACGTCTCCGGGTTGATCACCCAATCGACCGATTGCACCTCGACGGGCGTCTCGGAGGTGGCGAGCTTGAGCTTGTAGCGGTTTCCCGCCTTGAGAGCCTCGTGAGCGAGCCAGAAGATTTTCGCGCGGAAGACATTGGTTTCGACCGGCAACGCCTCGGCGTGACTCGCGAGCTCGCCCCGCTCGACGAAGAGCTGCTCGTCGAGGGTAATGCCGATCGACTGGCCCGCGCACGCCTCATCCGCGCGCGCGTTCCAGACTTCGATGGTGGCGACATGCGCGCTCTTGTTCGAGGGCGAGAACACGAGGCGGTCGCCCCGCTTGAGCCGTCCCGTTTCGATCCGGCCCGCGATGATGCGACGGTTGTCGAACTTGTAGACGTCTTGGACGGGCATACGCAGAGGCAGCGCGACGGGAGAGGGTGGCACCGAGAAGCCATCGAGCGCCTCGGTCATGGTCGGCCCCCGATACCAACTCATGCGCGCCGAGGGCAGCGCGACATTGTCGCCCGCGCGCGCCGAAACCGGCACGACGGCCGAAGGCACGATCCCGATGTCGCCGAGATAGGCGCCGATCTCGTCCTCCACCGCGCGAAAGCGCGCTTGGCCATAGTCAACCGCGTCCATCTTGTTCACCACGACGCAAACCTGCTCGATGCCAAGCAGGTTCAGGAGGTAGCCGTGCCGGCGTGACTGGGCGCGCACGCCTTCATGGGCGTCGATCACGAGCAGCGCGGCCTCGGCCTTGGCGGCGCCCGTGATCATGTTCTTGAGAAACTCGGAATGGCCCGGCGCGTCGATAATCACGTAATCGCGCCGGGCTGTGTGAAACCAGATCTGGGCGGTATCGATGGTCACCCCCTGGTCGCGCTCGGCCTGGAAGGCGTCCATCAGAAACGCCCATTCAAACGGCATGCCGCGGCGATCGCACATCTCCTTGATCGCCTCGAACTTCCCTTCCGGGAGCGAGTTGGTATCGTGAAACAGGCGGCCGACGAGGGTCGACTTGCCGTGGTCCACATGGCCGACGACGGCGATCTTGAGACGCTCAAGGGTATCTCCGCGCGGACCGGCGCGCGGGCCAAGCACGGCTGTTTCGTGGCGGCTCACTTGGCGAACTCCGGGGGTGTCACATGTAGCCGTCGGCGCGCAAGCGCTCGAAGGCGTCCTCGGCTTCCCGATCCTGCGCGCGGCCCGAGCGTTCCGAGACGAGGGTCGATTCGAGCTCGCGGATGATGCCGTCGAGATCCGCCGCTTTGCTTTTGATCGTACCCGTGCAGGGCAGACAGCCGAGCGAGCGGTAGCGCTGTCCCCGCTTCGCGAAATAGAGCTCGACCACGGGAATCGCCTCGCGCCGGATGTAGCGCCAGACGTCGAGCTCCGTCCAATGAAGCAGAGGATGAACGCGCAGATGGGTGCCCGGCGGGAAATCGGTCTTGTACTGGTCCCAGAACTCGGGCGGCTGGTCGCGGAAGTTCCACTCGGCCTTCTCGCCCCGCGGGCTGAACACCCGCTCCTTCGCGCGCGTGCCCTCCTCGTCGCGCCGGATGCCGGCGATGACCCCGGTGAAGCCGTGCTCCCCGATGACCTGTTTGAGCGCCTCGGTCTTGAGCGCGGTGCAGCACACCACCCGCCCCTTCTTGTGATTCATCCCGGCGGCCAGGGCCGCCTCGTTCCGGCCGATGATGAGATCGAGGCCCCATTCCTTCACCAGCCGGTCGCGGAAGACGATCATCTCCGGGATCTTGTAGGAGGTGTCGATGTGGATCACCGGAAAGGGAACGTGGCCGAAGAAGGCCTTGCGCGTAAGCCACAGGAGCACGTTCGAATCCTTGCCGACCGACCACAGCATGGCGAGCTTGTCGAGCCGGTTGAACGCCTCGCGAAGGATGTAGACGCTCTCGGCCTCGAGCGCATCGAGCACATCCGGCGGGGCGCTCGAGCCGTCGCCCTTGGAGCCTACGGGTTCTTGTGTATGCCGCATTCGGTCTTCTCGCTGCTCCACCATCGCCCCGCGCGCACCGGCTCGCCCGGGCGCACCGGGCGCGTGCAGGGGATGCAGCCGACCGAAGAATAGCCCGAAAAGACCAGCGGGTGTTGCGGAATACCGCGTTCCAAGTGGTGAGCCTTTACACGTTCGAGGGACCAATCGGCAAGAGGATTGATCTTGACGCGAGCCCGCCTCGCTCTCGGTCGGCGCGAGGCCCGCGCGCCTCGTCCCGGGCGAGCGCCCCGCGCGTCGCGCCACGTTTTTGCGTGCCGCCAAGGGGTGTGCGCAGTATAAGTGTCGCCTCGGTTTCAGCCTTGGATAGACGCGCCTTGCTCAGAAGATTGCTTACGATCCGTGGCGCCCGGCATCTTGCCCTGGTGGCGGGCGGGCTCGTCCTGCTCGGGGCGTGCGAGGACCCGTTGGGGTTCCACGCCCTGCGCACCGGGGGCAAGGTGGCCGGCGCGGACGCCGAGCTGGCGACGGGGACGGCGGATCAGACGATCGGGATCAACGCCTATCTCTGGCGGGCGTCCCTCGATACCTTCGCCTTCATGCCGCTCAACTCGGCCGACCCGGCCGGCGGCGTGATCGTGACCGACTGGTACGCGCCCGCCGAGGCGCCCGACGAGCGTTTCAAGGCAAATATCTACATCACCGATACCGCCTTCCACGCCAACAGCTTCCGGCTCACGCTCTTCCGCCAGGGGCGGGACATGACAGGAAGCTGGGTCGACCTGCCGACACATGAGGAGACGATCCGTCTGCTCGAGAGCCGGATCCTCGAGCGGGCCAGCGAGCTGCGCGCGGCCGACAAAGCGGGCGGATAGGGAATGACCGGGCCCGAAGAGCGGGCATGCCAAGGCATGCCGCTCGGGTGGGAGAACCAAACGATCCGCCCATGAGCCGGCGATGACCGAGCGTTACAACGCCAAGGAGGTCGAGGCCAAATGGCAGGCGGCCTGGTCCCAGCGGGGCTTCTTTCGGAGCGACGTGGAGGAGGCCCGGGCGAAATATTACGTTCTTGAAATGTTTCCATACCCGTCGGGCCGCATCCATATGGGGCATGTGCGTAATTACACGCTTGGCGACGTGGTGGCCCGCTACAAGAGCGCCCGAGGCTTCAATGTGCTCCATCCCATGGGCTGGGACGCCTTCGGCATGCCCGCCGAGAACGCCGCGATGGAGCACAAGGTCCACCCGGCCGAGTGGACCTACCGGAACATCGAGACCATGCACGGCCAGCTCGCTGCCATGGGGCTGTCCTACGACTGGAACCGCGAGTTCGCCACTTGTTCCCCCGACTATTATCGCCACGAGCAGAAAATATTCCTACATTTCCACAAGGCGGGGCTCGCCTACCGGAAGGAATCGTGGGTTAACTGGGACCCCGTCGATCAAACCGTGCTCGCCAACGAACAGGTGATCGACGGCTGCGGCTGGCGCTCGGGCGCGCCGGTCGAGAAACGCAAACTCGCCCAATGGTTCCTGCGGATCACCGCGTTCGCCGAGGAACTGCTCGCGGGCCTCGAGGGGCTCGAACGCTGGCCCGATCGCGTCCGCCTCATGCAGAGCAACTGGATCGGCCGTTCCGAGGGCCTGCATATGGCCTTCGAGCTCGAAGGCCCGGGCGTCGGGGCGGACGATACACTCACCGTCTACACGACGCGCCACGACACGATCTTCGGCGCGAGCTTCTGCGCCATCTCGGCCAACCATCCGCTCGCCGAACGCCTGGCCCGGAGCGACCCCGAGGCCGCCCGCTTCATCCGTGAATGCGACCGGCTGGGGACCAGCGAGGAGGCGATCGAGCGCGCCGAGAAGAAAGGCTATGCGAGCGGCATCAGCGCGCTCCATCCCTTCCAACCGGAACGCAAGCTGCCCCTCTTCATCGCCAATTTCGTGCTCATGGAATACGGCACCGGTGCGGTCTTCGGCTGCCCCGGGCACGACCAGCGCGACCTCGACTTCGCGCGCAAATACGGCCTCCCCGTGACCGCGGTGGTCGCACCGCCGGACGCCGATCCGCAAAGCTTCACGATCGAGGCCGAGGCCTATACGGGCGATGGCCGGATGATCAACTCGGACTTCCTGAACGGGCTTTCGGTAACGGACGCGAAAGAGGCGGTCGCCTCCCGGCTCGAAGCCAAGGCGCGCGGCGCACGCGCGATCAATTACCGCCTGCGCGACTGGGGCGTCTCACGGCAACGCTACTGGGGCTGCCCGATCCCGTTCATCCATTGCAACGCCTGCGGGCTCGTGCCGGTGCCCGAAGAGGAGCTGCCGGTGACGCTGCCCGAGGATGTCAGCTTCGATGCGCCCGGCAATCCGCTCGAGCGTCACGCCACCTGGAAACATGTCACCTGTCCGAAATGCGCCGGCGCGGGCGTGCGCGAGACCGACACGCTCGACACCTTTTTCGAATCCTCCTGGTACTTCATCCGCTTCTGTTCACCACACGCAAGCAACGTGTTCGACACGCGCGAGGTCGCTTACTGGATGCCCGTCGATCAATATATCGGCGGTATCGAGCACGCGGTGCTTCACCTTCTCTACTCGCGCTTCTTCATCCGCGCGCTCAAACGGTGCGGCTATATCGATTCCGACGAGCCCTTCACCGGCCTTCTCACCCAGGGCATGGTGTGTCACGAAACCTATCGGGACGCCGAGGGGAATTGGCTGCAACCCGATGAGGTCGAGCGTAAGGAGAACGGCGTGCTGGTTCAGAGTGCAACCGGGAAAGCCGTCACCGTCGGGCGCTCCGAGAAGATGAGCAAGTCGCACAAGAACGTCATCGATCCGACGGCCATCATCGAGGCCTACGGCGCGGACACGGCGCGCCTCTTCATGCTCTCGGACAGCCCGCCCGAACGTGACCTCGAATGGACGGCCACGGGAATCGAAGGAGCGTGGCGCTACGTGCAACGGCTTTGGCGCATGGTGGCGGAGCCGGCCGTCGCTCTCGCGCCCGTCGGCAGCGCGCCACCCGAGACGCTCGACGCGCCGGCCTTGGCGCTCAGGCGCCAGATCCACAAGACGATCGCCGCCGTCTCCGACGACTTCGACAAGTTTGCGTTCAACCGCGCGATCGCCCGCATCCGTGAGTTAACCAACACGCTCGGCGACTTGGACTCGAGCGTGAAGGACGCCGCCGTGCTCTTGCGCGAAGGATTGGAAACCGCAGTCCGCCTGATCGGGCCGGTGACGCCGCATCTCGCCGAAGAGATGTGGCAGGCGCTCGGTCACGAAACCTTGCTCGCCGAAACGTCTTGGCCCGAAGCAGTGCCCGCGCTCGTCGAGAACGAGTCGGTCACGATCGCCGTTCAGGTGAACGGCAAGCTCAAGGGAACCATCACGCTCGGCCGGGCGGCGCCCCGCGAGGAGGCGGAAGCCGCCGCCCTCGCCGAGCCTGCGGTGCAACGGGCGATCGGCGAAAAAACCGTGCGCAAGGTGATCATCGTGCCTGATCGGGTGGTCAATGTCGTTGTCTAAGGCGCTCGCCCTTTTGCTCGTCGTCATGCTGCTCGCGGCTTGCGAGTTCCGTCCGCTCTATGGCGGGCGTGAGGGCGCGGCGACGGCTGCGGCGCTCAGCCAGATTCACGTCGCGCCGATAGAAGAACGGGTCGGGCAAGAGTTGCGCAACGCGCTCATCGACGGACTCGCGCCCGAGGGCCAAGCGCACGAAATGCGTTACAGGCTCTCGATCGACATCGACACCCAGCGCCGGTCGCTTCTGATTCAGTTCGACGACACGATCACGCGCTTCAACGTCTTCATGACGGCGAGCTTCGTACTGACCGAGGTCGCGACCGGCGTGTCGATCTACAGCGATTCGGTGCGCCTGAAGGGAAGCTACAACGTGGTGCCCTCGGACTTCGCGACCCTCGCCGCCGAGCAAGACGCCGAGAAGCGCGTCGCGCGCGAGGCGAGCGAAGAGATCCGAACCCTGCTCGCGATCTTCTTCGCGCAAGCCGGCTGAGCGACGCGAAAAGCAAGTGAGAGGGCATGAAGCTTTCGGGCGGACGGATCGATGCCTTCCTCAAGCGGCCGGATGCGTCCGTCTGCGCCGTCCTGATCTATGGTCCGAACGCCGGGCTCGTCAGCGAACGGGCCGACGCGCTCGCCCAAAAAATCGCCGATCCGAAAGATCCCTTTCAGGTGAGCGAGCTCGTGGGCGCCGCGCTTCAAAAGGACCCTCGGCGCCTGGCCGACGAGGCCGCCGCCATGAGCTTGACCGGCGCACGCCGTCTGGTGCGCGTGCGCGGCGCGGGCGACGGCCAAGTCCAGCTCTTTCGCGCGCTCCTCGAGGACGGCCCGGCCGCCGCCTTTCTGCTCGTCGAAGCCGGCGATCTCGGCCCCCGCTCGAGCCTGCGCGGCCTGTTCGAAGGCCAGCCCCAAGCGGCCGCGCTTCCCTGCTACGGCGATGAGGGGCGGGCCCTCGAGGAGTTGATCGCGGCGACGCTCTCGGGCGCCCGGCTCACCCTGGACGAGGACGCGCGCGATCACCTGCTCGCCTATCTCGGAGAGGACCGCATCCTGATCCGAAACGAGCTCGAAAAGCTGATCATCTATCTCGGCGCGGACGCGGCGGGCAGATCCCGCGCCTCAGGGAGCGGCCCCGTGACGCTCGAGGAGGTCGCCGCCTGCATCGGGGACAGCGCCCGGCTCTCGCTCGAAGAAATCGCTTCCGCCGTCGGCGAAGGCGATGGCAACGCCCTTGAACGCAGTCTCGCGCGCGCCTTCCGCGAGGGCATCGGAGCCGTCCCGGTGCTGCGCGCCGCGGCCCGGCATCTTGTGCGCCTTCATCTGGTGACAGGCGAGATCGCCGCCGGGCGCGACGAGAAGGCGGCGATCGACGCGCTCAAGCCCCGGGTCTTCTTCAAGGCGGCGCCGGCCTTTCGCCGCCAGCTCAGGCACTGGGATCCGGCGCGACTGGCCGAGGCCATCGAGTTGCTCACCCGGGCCGAGATCGAGTGCAAGACCACCGGGCTTCCGGCCCAGGCCGTGTGCGGCCACGCGCTCATGCGAATCGCCGGCGGCGGGCGCGCGCCTTGAGGCGGGCCCGCAACCCTCCAGGACCCTTGCGAGGTAAGCCAAGGACTCTTCGCGTCCCAAGCAGGCTTCGGGCTAGTTCACTTCGGGCGCAAGCGGCTGGGTCAGGCGCCTCAAGAGATCGTCGAGCTGATCGAGGGTGCGGTAGCGGATGGTCAGCCGGCCGCTCTCGCCGCGCACGCGGATCGCCACCTCGAGGCCGAGCTTGACCGACAGCTCCTCCTCGAGCGCCGCCACATTGCGATCTCTCGAGCGCTTGGCGGTGGGCGGGGCGCCTTTTTCGCGCGCGACCCGGCTCTCGGTCTGACGGACGTTGAGCGCCCGGATCACGACCTCCTTCGCGAGCGCCAGGGGATCGCGCGCGGTCAAGAGCGCGCGGCCATGGCCCATGCTGAGCTCGCCCTGATCGATCAGGGTCTTGACCGACGCCGGCAGGTCGAGCAGGCGGACCATGTTCGCGACATGGCTGCGGCTCTTTCCGACCGCCTGGGCGACGGCCTCCTGACTGTGGCCGAAATCGGCGATCAGCCTGTGATAGCCCTCGGCCTCCTCGAGCGGATTGAGATCGGCGCGCTGGATATTCTCGACCAGGGCGATCTCGAGGGCGTCGCGGTCGGAAATTTCGAGTATCTGCACGGGAATTTCGTGTAATTGCGCTCTTTGGGCCGCCCGCCAGCGCCGCTCACCCGCGACGATCTCATAACTATCGACCGCATCGGGCACCGGACGCACCAGGACCGATTGAAGAACCCCCTGCCGGCGCACCGATTCCGCGAGCGCCTCGAGCTCTTCCTCGCCGAAGATGCGGCGCGGCTGGCGTGGATTGGGCCGAAGCTGGGCGATCGGAAGCCTGTGGGCCCGCGAGCGGCTCTCGCCCGTCTCGCCCAGGAGGGCCGAGAGCCCCCGTCCCAGGCCGCGCGATCGCTCCGGTGCCACGCTCATGGCGCGACTTCGCCATGCTCGCGCCTCAGGACCTCGCGCGCGAGATGCATGTAGGCCTCGGCCCCCGCGCAGCGATGATCGTAGAGCAGCACCGGCTTGCCGTGGGAGGGCGCCTCGGAGACCCGCACATTGCGCGGGATCACCGTGTCATAGACCTTGGCGCCGAAATGGTCGCGCGCGTCCCGCGCCACCTGGTTGGAAAGGTTGTTGCGCTTGTCGTACATGGTGAGCACCACCCCCTGCATGTGCAACCCTGGATTGAAATTCTGTTTAATTCGTTCAACCGTCTTGAGAAGAAGGCTCAGGCCCTCGAGGGCGAAAAACTCGCATTGCAGCGGAATCAGCACCGAATGGGCCGCCACGAGCGCGTTCACGGTGAGGAAATTGAGGGCCGGCGGGCAATCGATAAGGACATAGTCGTAACGCGCGCCGACCGCCGGCAGGGCGTCCCGGAGCCGAAATTCGCGCCGCTCGGCCGAGACGAGCTCGACCTCCGCGCCCGCCAGGTCGACCCGGGAGGGCACGATATCGAAATCCGCGATGCCCGTCTCGATCACGGCCTCGGGCACCGGCAGGCCGTTCATGAGCACCTCGTAGCTGCTGGGCGATCGCCTTTCGGGCGCGATACCGAGCGCGGTGCTCGCGTTTCCCTGGGGATCAAGGTCGATCAGGAGCACATGGCGGCCCGAGATGGCGAACGCCGTGCCGAGATTGATCGCGGTGGTGGTCTTGCCCACCCCGCCCTTCTGGTTGGCGACGGCGATGACGCGCGCCGAGGAGAAGCGGGAATTAACGCCTCCGTTCATCCCATGATGTGCCGGTCAGCCTCAGGATTCGCGAGCCGGGTCGGGTTTGGCTCGGAAAGCTCTCCACGCGCCAGCCCTTCGGAGCCCTCGCATCCTCGGCTCTGACCCGCTCACCCGCGAAGACTATACAACATGTTGTGGGAGCCATAAAAGCGCTAACGAGATCGAGAAAATCCGGGAGCGGCGCAAGCGCCCGCGCCGTGATCACCGAAGCCGGCCAGGGCGCGAGCTCTTCGATGCGCGCGCGATGAATCGTCACCCGTGTGCCGGTGAGGCGTGCGGCCTCCCTCAAAAAAGCGCATTTGCGCGCGTCCGCCTCGACCAGATGGACGTCCGGAACCCCCAGAATCGCGAGCACCAGACCCGGAAATCCGGCCCCGCTCCCGACATCGAGGAGATCGCGGGTGCGGTGCGGCAGGAGCGGCCGGAGCTGCGCCGAATCGAGCATGTGCCGGCGCCACGGATCGCCCAGCGTGCTCGCGCCCACCAGGTTGATGCGCCGCTGCCATTTCTCGAGCAGCCCGGCATAGGCCTCGAGCCGCTCGGTTGTTTCACGTGAAACACCGGTGAGCCGTCGAAACTCGGCCGACCCCAAGGGCGCGGCGCCCCCCCGCGTCACGCGCCCTGCGGGCTCCTGCCCTGTGGGCCTCCGCCCCGTGGGCCTCGGTCCTGTGGGCCTCGGTCCTGCCCGGCCGCGCCCGCGCGCGCCCTTTCGCCCCGCTTGACGTGACCCAAGAGCGCGACCAGCGCCGCCGGGGTGATGCCTGAGATACGGCCCGCCGCCCCGAGGGTCGCGGGCCGCGCGCCCTCGAGCTTCTCGCGGACCTCGGTCGAGAGCCCGCCGATGCGCGCGTAATCCAGGTCGTCGGGAAGTACCAGGCCGTCGTCGCGCCGGTAGCTCTCGGCATCGGCCCGCTGGCGGGAGAGATAGCCCCGATAGCCGGCCTCGATCTCGATCTGCTGGACGACGTCCGGACGGATGGCGCGAAGCTCGGGCCAGACGCCGGCGAGGGTCGCGAAGGTCACATCCGGATAGCCGAGGAGCTCGGCCACATTGCGCCGGACGCCGTCCAGATTGACCCGAATGCCCCGCTCTTTGAGCGCGCTCGGGCTGAGCTCGAGCCCCCGGCAGAGCCTCTTGGCCTCATCAAGCGCCCGCTCCTTGGCCCGGAAGGCCGCCGCCCGCGGACCCGAAACCGCCCCGATCGCGATCCCCCGCCCGGTCAGGCGCAGATCCGCATTGTCGGGGCGAAGCAGAAGGCGGTATTCGGCACGGGAGGTGAACATCCGGTAGGGCTCGCGGGTCCCGAGCGTCACCAGATCGTCGATCAGCACCCCGATCATCGCCTCCGCCCGGTCGAGCCGGAAGGGCCGCGCCCCGCCGGCCGCGAGCGCGGCGTTGAGCCCCGCCATCAGCCCCTGGGCGGCCGCCTCCTCATAACCCGTCGTGCCGTTGATCTGGCCCGCGAGATAGAGCCCGGGCACGCGCCGGGTCTCGAGCGTCGGTTTGAGCTCGCGCGGATCGACAAAATCATATTCGATGGCGTAGCCGGGGCGCAGCATCACCGCGCGTTCGAGCCCCGGTATGGTCGCGAGCATGGCCTTCTGCACTTCCCGGGGGAGCGAGGTCGAGATCCCGTTTGGATAGACCGTCGGATCGTCGAGCCCCTCGGGCTCGAGGAAGATCTGATGACTCTCGCGGGCGGCGAAACGCACCACCTTGTCCTCGATCGAGGGGCAGTAGCGCGGGCCCCTGCCCTCGATACGCCCGCCATAGATCGGCGAGCGAGCGAGATTGCGGCGGATCAGCTCATGGGTCGCGGGCGTCGTCGCGGTCAAATGGCAGACCGTTTGAGGCGTCGTAATTTCCTGAGTGAGAAAGGAAAACGGCTCGGGCGGGCGGTCGGCTTCCTGCACCGCGAGGTCCGCCCGCTCGATCGTGCGGCCATCCAGGCGGGGCGGCGTCCCGGTCTTGAGGCGCGCGAGCGAAAAGCCCGCCCGACCGAGCGTCTTCGAGAGCCCGAGCGCCGGGGCATCGCCCACCCGCCCCGCCGGTATGCGCTCCTCGCCGATATGGATCAGGCCGCCCAGGAAGGTTCCCGTGGTCAGCACCACGCGGCCTGAGCCGATCGTCTCGCGCTTGGCGGTCATGACCCCGGCGATCCGCCCGTCGGCGTCCAGGACCAGGTCCTCGACCGCGGCGGCGCGAATCTCGAGCCCCGGCTGTTCGGCGAGCGCGGCCTGCATCGCCCGGCGGTAGAGCTTGCGGTCGGCCTGGGTCCGGGGTCCGCGCACGGCCGGGCCACGGCTCCTGTTGAGCACGCGGAACTGGATGCCGGCCCGATCGGCGACGCGCCCCATGAGCCCGTCGAGCGCGTCGATCTCGCGCACCAGCGTGCCCTTCGCCAGACCGCCGATTGCGGGATTGCAGGACATCTCACCGATGGTCTCGAGCTTGTGGGTCAGAAGCAGCGTTCGCGCGCCCAGGCGGGCCGCGGCGGAAGCCGCCTCGGCGCCGGCATGGCCACCGCCGATCACGATCACGTCGTATCTCGTCACGCTCACCAAGCCGCTCGAGAAAGAGGCAAAAACCGACAGGGACGGGGCGCAATCTAAGGGCAGCGCGCGGTCCAAGTCAAAGACCAAGCCCTTTGTTTCACGTGAAACCGACGCCTTGTTACTTGCCGATACAGAAATCCCGGAAGACAAGGTCGAGAATATCCTCGACATCCACCCGGCCCGTGATCCGCCCGAGCGCGCGCGCGGCGAGCCTCAGATCCTCGGCCATGAGCTCGGCCGCGCCGCCCCCGGCCGCACCACCCTCGGTCTCGAGATAGCGCCCGAGCGCGGCGATGCAGTCTTCGAGCGCGGCCCGATGGCGCGCGCGGGTAAGCGCCGGCGTCACGCCGGGCGCGAAACGCGCCTCGATTTCCCGCTCGAGGCCGCCGAGGAGCTCCTCGAACCCCTCGCCGGTGACGCAGGAGAGGCCATAGACGGCGCTCGCGCCGAGGTCTCCCGACACGAGTGTCCCCGGCGCCTCAATGGCTTTGAGATCCCGTTTGTTGAGCACGGCGATGCTGTCGCGATCGAGCAGCCTTCGCGCCGCGCCGTCGAGCTCGGGCCAGCTCGTGCCGTCGAACACGACGAGCTTGAGGTCCGCGCGCCGCGCCCGCTCGAGCGCCCGGCGCCGGCCCTCCTCTTCGATGCCTTCGGCATCTTCCCTAAGGCCCGCGGTATCGGCGAGGATCACCGGATAACCCCCGAGGTCGAGACGGACCTCGATCACGTCGCGGGTCGTGCCGGCGCTGGGCGCGACGATCGCCGCGTCCCTCTCCGCCAAGCGATTGAGAAGGCTCGATTTTCTGGCATTCGGCGGCCCCAAGATGGCGATCTCGAAGCCCTCGCGAAGCCGTTCGCCCCGCCGGTCGTCTGCTAAATGTTGTGTTATCTCTTGGGAAAGCCCCTCTATCTTGGGGTAGACCCCCTCTGTGACGTCCTCGGGGACCTCCTGGTCCGAGAAGTCGATCGCCGCCTCGAGAAGCGCCTCGGTCTCGATCAACCGCGCCCGCCAGCCCTCATAGAGCCCGCCGAGCGCGCCATCGAGCTGACGGAGCGCCTGGCGGCGCTGGGCGGCGGTCTCGGCGGCGATCAGATCGGCGACCCCCTCGGCTTCCGTGAGATCGAGCCGGCCGTTCGCGAAGGCGCGGCGGGTGAACTCGCCGGGCTCGGCTGGACGAAGCCCCGGAAGCGCGGCGAGCGCCTCGATCAGCCCGGTGGCGACCGCCCGGCCACCATGGAGGTGAAGCTCGGCCATGTCCTCGCCGGTGTAGCTCCCAGGCCCGGGAAACCACAACAGCAAGCCGCGGTCGAGGACTTCCCTGCTTTGCGGATCGCGAAAGGGTCTGAGCACCGCGCGTCGGGGCTCAGGCAGAGGCGTACCCGCGAGCGCGCCGATCGCGGCGTGCGCGCCGGCGCCCGAGAGGCGCAGCACCGCGATCCCGGCGCGCCCGGCGCCCGAGGAGAGCGCGAAGATGGTGCCGTCGGAAACGCTCAAGCGCTCGAGCCGTCCTCCGTCTCAGGCCTCTGGTCGGGCATCAGCATCAGCCTTTTCACCCGCCCGCCATCGAGCAGGTGGCTCTGGATAATCTCGTCGATGTCCTCGGGCGTTTCATAGCCATACCAGATCCCTTCCGGGTAGATGAGCATCGTTGGCCCGAGCTCGCAACGGTCGAGACAGCCCGAGGCGTTGACCCGCACGCCCCCAAGCCCGAGCGCCTTGACCTTGGCCTTCATGTAGTTGCGAAGCTTGACCGAGCCTTTCGCGCTGCAGCAGCCGCGCGGATGGCCGGCCGGGCGCTCGTTCGTGCAGCAGAACACGTGGACTGCATAGAAGAGCGGTGGATCATTCGGCTTCGCGCTCAACGTTTCTCGCCCTTTCCGGTTGCGACGATATGACCGCGCGCACTGGCCCGCGCCGGACCCCGCGCATATATAGTTGGTGGGGGGAGCCAAAACAAACCACGTCCCAAGGTTCAATTCAGTTCATTGGCCACGGTTCGTGGCCCGGCCATCCCCGGATCAGGCGAGCATGAGCGGAAACCTCCTCGGCAAGGAAGTCAGCCCCTACCTCCTGCAACACAAGGACAACCCGGTCCATTGGCGGCCCTGGGGCGAGGCCGCGCTGGCGAGCGCGCGCGAAGAGGACAAGCCGATCCTGCTCTCGATCGGCTATTCCGCCTGTCACTGGTGTCACGTCATGGCCCATGAGAGCTTCGAAGACCCCGAGACGGCGGCGCTCATGAACGAGCTCTTCGTCAGCATCAAGGTCGATCGCGAGGAACGCCCCGATCTCGACGCGATCTATCAGCTCGCGCTTGCGCTCACGGGCCAACAGGGCGGCTGGCCCCTCACCATGTTTCTCACGGCGAAAGGCGAGCCCTTCTGGGGCGGCACCTACTTCCCGCCGGGCCCGCGCTTCGGACGACCCGGCTTTCGCGACGTGCTGCGCTCCGTCGCCGACACCTATCGTGACCAGCCCGACAAGGTCTCAGCCAACATCGCGGCGCTTCGCGAGGCGCTCGAGGCGCAATCGCGCAACAGGCCGGGGCGCGGCATCGCGCCCGAAACCGTGGACGAGGGCACCCGCCGCCTGCTTCGCGAGGTCGACTGGCGTTTCGGAGGTATCGGGCAAGCGCCGAAATTTCCCGTGACGCCCATGCTCGAGCTCCTCTGGCGCCGCTACCGGCGGAGCGGCGACGAACAGATGCGCGAGGCGGTGCGCTTGAGCGTCGGTCGTATGTGCATGGGGGGCATCTATGATCATCTGGGCGGCGGCTTCGCGCGCTATGCGACGGACCAGCGCTGGCTGATCCCCCATTTCGAGAAGATGCTCTACGACAACGCCGAGCTCCTCGGGCTCATGACCCATCTCTGGCAGGACGAACCCAACCCGCTGTTCGCCGCGCGCATCGAGGAGACCGCCGATTGGGTCCTGCGCGAGATGGTGGCCGAGGGCGGCGGTTTTGCGAGCGCGCTCGACGCCGACAGCGAGGGCGAAGAGGGCAAATACTACGTCTGGAGCGAAGCCGAGATCGACTCGTTGCTGGGCGCGGAGTCCGAATTCTTCAAACGCACCTACGACGTGACGGCGGACGGCAACTGGGAAGGGACGAACATCCTGAACCGTCTCGGCCAAAACGAGCTCGGTGACGACCAAACGGAAGCGAAGCTCGCGGACTCGCGCCGCGTCCTCTTGAGCCGGCGCGCCACGCGCACGCGCCCGAGCTGGAATGATTCGGTGCTCGCCGACTGGAACGGCCTCATGATCGCCTCGCTCGCCAACGCCGGCGCCGTGTTCGAGCGGAGCGCCTGGCTCGAGGGCGCCCTTCGCGCCTATGACTTCGTCGTCTCGCAGATGAGTGCCGACGGCCGGCTCCGCCACAGCGCGCGCCACGGCCACGTCAAACCCGGTGAATTCCTCGACGACTACGCGAACATGGCGCGTGCCGCCCTCATTCTCTTCGAACTCACCGGCGATGAACGCCTTCTCGCCCAGGCCCGGGCGTGGGTGGCCGTCGCCGAGCGGCATTATTGGGACGAGGCCGGAGGCGGCTACGTCTACACGCCCGACGACGGCGAAACCCTGATCACCCGCACCAAGACGGCGCGCGATCAGGCGACGCCCGCGGGCAATGCGATCATGGTCGAGGCGCTCGCCCGTCTCTTCCATCTCACGGGCGAGGACGCCTACCGGGCGCGCGCCGAAGAGGTGATCGACGCCTTCGCGGGCGAGGTCAGTTCGAATTTCCCGGCGCACGCGACCCTCGCCAACGCCAGCGAGCGGCTCGCCCAAGCGACGCAAATCGTCGTCATGGGCGAGCGCGACGCGAACGACACGCGTGCGCTCCTCAAGAGCGTGCTCGAAACCAGCCTGCCCAACCGGATCCTGGCGGTGTTGCCGCCCGGCCGGACGCTGCCGCACGCGCACCCGGCGAGCGGGAAGACCGTCATCGACGGCAAGGCGACGGCCTATGTCTGCGTCGGCACCTTGTGCTCGCTGCCAATCACCGAGCCGGAGGTGCTGAAGGCAAAGCTTGCCGCGCCCCACGCACTCGACTAACTAAGAGGCTAAAGGATGTCGGCACCGGCCGCCCCCATGTCGCAGATCGTGATGCAAACGCCCGTGGGCGCGCTCGAGATCGAAGAGCGCGACGGTGCCCTCACCGCGATCGACTGGACCGAGGCGGACGCGCGCGACCCCGGGGACGCGCGACCTGTGCTGATCGAGGCCAAGCGCCAGCTCGACTCGTACTTCGCCGGCAAGCTCCGGGAGTTCGACCTGCCCTTGAGCGCCCGAGGGTCCGCCTTTCGAAGCCGGGTGTGGCGCGCCCTCCAGGACATTCCGTTCGGCGAGACCCGAACCTACGGCGAGCTCGCCGAGCTTCTCGGCTCGGCCCCGCGCGCCGTGGGCGGGGCATGCGGCGCCAATCCGATCGCGATCGTCATCCCCTGCCACCGAGTCGTGGGCGCGGGCGGCTGGCTCGGCGGTTACTCCGGGGGCCAAGGCATCAACACCAAGACAAGCCTGCTCGAACACGAACGGGACGCGGCGTCCTGAGCCGCGCGATCGCGGACCCGAAATAAATAAAAAAGGGAGGAAAAAGTAACCGGAACGGACATCACCATCGAAAGCGCCGAGGGCGAAAAGTTCTCCGCCTATCTCAACATACCCGCCTCGAGCGGCGGCCCCGGCGTGATCGTGCTCCAGGAGATCTTCGGTGTGAACTACGTCATGCGCGACATCGTGGACGGGCTCGCCGGGGCCGGTTACATGGCGCTCTGCCCGGACCTCTTCTGGCGCCAGGAGCCCGGCCTTCAGATCTCCGACAAGACCGAGGCGGAGTGGAAGAAGGCATTCGAGCTCTATCAAGGCTTCGACGAAGACAAGGGCATCGAGGATGCGATCGCGGCCCTCAGGGATTTGCGCGCGCGCGACGGCTCGACCGGAAAGGTTGGAACGGTGGGCTACTGTCTCGGCGGCAAGCTCGCCTACCTCATGGCGACGCGTTCGGATGCCGACTGTTCCGTGAGCTATTACGGCGTCGGCATCGAGCAGGCGCTCGATGAGAAGAAAAACATCACCAAGCCTCTGCTCATGCATATCGCCGAAGAAGACGGTTTCGTGCCCAAGGAGGCCCAAGCGAGCATCAAGGACGCGCTCGGCACCAACCCGCTGATTACCATCCACAGCTATCCCGGTGTGGATCATGCCTTCGCGCGCATCGGCGGGGAGAACTACAATGGAGAGGCCGCCGATCTCGCCGGCCGGCGGACGACGGATTTCTTCCAGACGTCGCTCGCCTGACGAGGGCGCGCGGATCGAGGGCGGGGGCGATGAAAACCAAGGCCATTCGCGTTCACGAAACCGGCGGGCCCGAGGTGCTTGCTTACGAGGAGACGGAGCTCGGGGAGCCTGCCGCGGGCGAGGCGCTCATCCGCCATCACGCCATCGGGCTCAACTATATCGACACCTACCATCGCAGCGGGCTCTATCCGTTGCCCGGGTTCCCCGCCGTCATCGGCATGGAAGGCGCGGGCATCGTCGAGGCCGTGGGGTCTGAGGTCCACGGGCTCGCGCCAGGCGATCGCGTGGCCTACGCGGCCGCGCCCCCGGGCGCCTATGCCGAGGCCCGCCTCATCAGGGCCGAGAGCCTCGTCAAGATGCCTGAAAGCCTCGGTTTCGAAGAGGCCGCTTCGATCATGCTCCAAGGCATGACCGTCGAATATCTGCTGAACCGGTGCTATCCGGTGAAGCCGGGCCAGACGATCCTCCTCCACGCCGCCGCCGGCGGCATCGGCCTCATCGCCTGCCGCTGGGCGAAGGAACTCGGCGCGACGGTGATCGGCACCGTGGGAACCGACGCCAAGGCCGAGCTCGCCCGGGCCCATGGTTGCGATCACGCGATCGTCTATGCCCGCGAGAATTTCGTCGAGCGGGTCAACGAGATCACGAACGGTCAAGGGGTCCCCGTCGTCTATGACTCGGTGGGCAAGGACACCTTCCTCGCTTCCCTCGATTGCCTGGATGTGCGCGGCATGCTCGTCAGCTTCGGCCAGGCCTCCGGGCCCGTGCCCCCCTTCGATACCTCGAAGCTCGCGCTCAAGTCCCTCTTCCTCACGCGCCCGAGCCTCATGGCCTACACGGCCAAGCGCGAGGAGTTGGAGCTCAGCGCAAACGCGCTGTTCGAGTTCATCGAAAAGGGCGTGATCGACGCCACGCCGCGCCAGAGCTATCCGCTCAAAGACGCCGCCCAAGCGCATATCGACCTCGAGGGCCGCCGCACGGTGGGCTCGACGGTCCTCATCCCCTGACGCGAATGGGACGAGGAGTCCGCTCGGCGTCGCTCAAGGAACTTTCTTTAAGGGAACGCGCGGGCCGGCTTAGGTGTTCATAGACTCGAAGAATTCCGAGTTCGTCTTGGCGTGCTTGAGCTTTTCGATGAGAAACTCCATGGCGTCGATCGTGCCCATGGGGGTCAGGATGCGCCGGAGCACCCACATCTTCGACAGCACGCCCTTCTCCACCAGGAGCTCCTCCTTACGCGTGCCGGAGCGCGTGATGTCCAGCGCCGGGAAGGTGCGCTTGTCCGCGAGCTTGCGATCGAGGATGATTTCCGAGTTGCCGGTGCCCTTGAACTCTTCGAAGATCACCTCGTCCATGCGCGAGCCCGTGTCGACGAGCGCGGTCGCGATGATCGTCAGCGAGCCCCCTTGCTCAATATTGCGCGCGGCACCGAAGAAGCGTTTGGGGCGTTGCAACGCGTTGGCG